>NZ_KV808545.1:0-10694 GCF_001812305.1 Staphylococcus sp. HMSC056G08 | reverse complement strand
TATTAGAAGTCAGAACATTTATGTCCCGACCCCCTTTAATGCTTCTTTCGACTTATCTAACTCAGCTTTTTCTTTTTTCTCTGCTTCAACTAATTTTCTATAAGCTTGTTCTACTTGTCCAATCGTCGACTTAGCCTTTTCATAGTTGGTATTTACATCTTTTAACTCTTGTTCAGCTTGACTAAGCATTTGCTTTTGAACTTTCATCTTTTTATTCAATCCATCAATACTCGTCTGGTATTTTTTCATTGATTTTTCAGATTTATCAAAAGCCGACATATTCGCTCTTATCTCACTGTTTACAACACCGAGATTACGCTTAAGCGAAGCCATTCCCTCGTCTACTTTTGAGTTATCGATAGAGTTAACGATTGTTAAACCTTGTGTTCTATTCGACAAATTATTACCCCCTTTCTAGCCTCCGAATAAGTATTTTAAATCACTGCCTGTATACATTTTGGGTGATTCAGTTTCTTGTACTGTTTTATCTTCCTCAGGCGTATTCAACAGGTCTAGAAGTTCAAAATAAGGCTGTTTTTTTACTTCTGTTATTGTCCAACCGTACGTTTCCATGCAAAAACGTTGTATTGCTTTAATGTTCGATAAAATATCTTTTATTCTGACTGTACTTCTGTCTTTCCCACTTCATCCGATACATCTTCTGAATCTTCTTCTGTTTCTCCGCTGACTTCTCGAAACAATGCTTCAAATGCTTTCGCTTGCGTTTTAGTCGTCATATTATTTAGCATATCTTCCTCAGTTAAACCCTGGTCACTAAATAAATCTGCTAATAATTGACGTTCTTTTTTTCTGATTTTTTTTGGGTCAGGTGTTGATTTAACTTTTTCTTTTTCTAATGCTTCTAAGTATTCATAGACTTTTTCTGCTTCTCCTAAAGTTACATCTTCTTTTTTATACGTCGCTGTTTTACCAGTTTTTTTGTCTTTAATTTCAAATTTAATCATATTGATTACTCCTTTATTTGTAGTATTAAATAAAAAAGAGGGCTATTAACCCTCTTCACTTGCTGCATTCACAGTAACAATCGATGTGTCAGTTTTATTTCCGTCTTCTGTTTGAACTGTAATCGTAGCTTGACCTGCAGTTAACCCGTTGACTGTACCGTCATCTGAAACCTCAGCTACTTGTTCATCAGATGAACGATAAGTTACATTATTATTTGTTGCTGTTGACGGTGTAACTGTGCTCGTTAACTTGATCGTATCACCTACGTTCACATTCGCGGTCTTAGGAGAAATTATGACACCTGTTACTGAGATAGGTTTTGTTTTAAACGATGGGACATCTACTTTTGCAGATTCCCCGTTCTCATTTTGTTTTGTGATTTGATAAGTCCCTGCTGGATAATTTGTATCAGACTTCAAACCACTTAACGTAATTTTTGCTTTTCCCTCAACATATTCAGCACTGTTGATAAGTTCTTCTCCTTTATATAGGTTCAATGTATCTGTCATTTTATCACCCCTGTAATTTGTTTTGATTCCCCTATTGAGCAGAAATATCAGCTGTAGTACTCTCCGCTAATACCTCTACCTTTTGGGGAGTGTTAGGGTAATGTTCCTTCAGTATCTTCAGTAGATAAGTCCTCTCCTGTATAGCCTGGGAAGACATTAGCCATAAATGCCTCTGCACCTTCTGACCCTTCGTGATAACCGATTGCTCGTGACTTACCATCAATCTTGCGGTTCATCCAATCACCATTTAGTTTTGTCGGTTCAGGTGCTTCTGCTTTTTCAGCTGTTGTTTTAAATTCGATAGAATCTAAACTAAAGCTCCCTTTTACTAAAGCACAATAAATAGGTTGTCCATTGATTGTCTCTGATTCTCCGATAACTGCAACATAAGGTGCTCTTGAATCGTCTCCTACCCATGACGTTCCGTTTTCATCTTTTTCTCTGCCTAAAACTACATTTAAATCTTCTGTAGGTACGTTGAACAAGTCAATATCTGATTTGATTTCGCTTGTACCTTGCTTTTTCATCCAAACGCGTTTGTTAGATGCCCACATATCAACCATTTCCGGCGCTAAACCTGTAATATTCATGTTTACAGTACCGCCTTCTGCGTCTTCCCATGTAAACTTTTTAATAATTTTTTCTGCTTTTTCATCAAATACACCTACGTGTAATTTTTTAAATCCAGCTGTTGCTGATCCCATATTAAAATCCTCCTTATTTTAGGCATAATAAAAACACATCTATTCGATGTGTCCGCCTTTATAATATTTATATTTCGGTATACCTTCGTATCTTCTAGAACGAACATACTTTTTAGTTTCTTTAAAGTACTCAGTTAATTGACTCGAAGTTTGATAAAAACCATGTTCTCTTAATAAATGACGAATCCGTTTTGATAAACGTATTGTATCATCATCTTTATATGTTTCTACATCTACTTGAACGATAAACATTTCAGCATGATATTTATTGGATGCATAGGCAGCAGTAGTATCATATACAAGCCTTAACAATATCAATGAGCGAGTATCATCTGCTTTTTCACTCACTTCATAAAAATAGATCCTATCTGAGACCAACGCTTTTACTAAGTCATCATCTTTAATAATGTCATAAATATATGTCAATATATTCATAAGCGCCTCCTCATTTCTTCAGTAATAATATTTTTATAACTTGTTTTAACAGCTTGTAATGTATTTTCTATAACCCCAAAGCCTCGAGGAATGAATTTTTTACCGTTTCTATCATAACCATGTTCGTTTAAATGAACTAATTTGTATCTATCATGCGGACCTACCCACTCAATAATAATTGTTTGTTGCCTTGTTACTTTTGAAGTAAATGGCTTTGTCCTTGTCATCTCATTTATAGAAGCTCCGGTGTCCTTGAACTTCTCAAAATTAGTCTTTAAAACTTTCATTTCATGTTCTGTTGCAGCTTCTAAAGCTTTATTGCTGATTTCAATCATTCTTTTTTTACCAAACTGCTTTTCAATCTCTGCTTCTAATTCTTTTAATCCTGTTACTTCTACAGACATTACTTTTCACCTAACGCTATTGTAATAAAACCATTTTGCGGTGTATCCAGTCTGACATCGTAAATTTCAAAAGTATTGATATCTAGCCGATAATCTTGAACTTCAACCACATGAGTGTGGGAAGGTATATAACTTTGCAACGGGTCTCGAATTACAATTGTTAAACCTTGTACTGAAGTATTGACATTAAGAATTTCTCTATCTTTTACAGAAGGGCTATAAGTTTCTGCAAAACAACGATAAACTTCTTTTTCTTCTGTTTCATCAGGATACGGACCTTTAGTTTGATATTTATAAAAGATAACAGGCGTTCGCATATCCCCTGATGATACTTTTTTATTCTTGTATATCATTATAATCATCCTCACTTCCGTATATTTGATTTAAGATAGCGAATTCTGTTATCAATGTTGAGAAATTCTTGTTAAAAAACTGTAACTGCTCATTATATACATAACGAGACCTTTCAAAGACTAACTCCTTCCCAATAGGTTCAGCATTTATATCAAAGTCACCGCATTCATTTTTGATTACCTCGTAAGATATGCTTAAAATTGCTTTCAGTGACTCATCCTCTGCCTCATGGAAGATGTGCATTCGACTTTTAAATTCTTTTAAAATCTCATCATCCATTCAAACACCCCTATTCCGCTGAGATAGTAATAGACTTGCTATTAACACTCAAATCAACGTTTTGGGGAGTGTTAGGGTAATTCTGTAACTTTTTTAGACAAGTCTAATTTATATACTGCCGCTACTTTGTTGTCTTTCGCTTTACCATATGCAAATGTTTTAGCGATATAAGCATCTAAATCATCGAATGCTAATGTTTGATCAAATTTCTTAAGGTCCACACCGCCGCCTAAATAACCATCATATCGTCCATTAACAAACGTTAATACTTCACCAGCTTCTTGTGAGATAGACTCAACAATGTTCAGGTTGTATGGAAGTGCTGTAACATATACACCATTTGCATTTAAATGTGTATACTGTGATTGAATTTCAAAAGCATCAGAAGGATTAACAACCATTGTTACATTACCTTTAACTGCTACAGATTTTCCTTTTTCATTAGTTGAATGAAATTTGAATACTTGTGTCAATTCATCAATCGTTGTTCTAGGGTCTGCAAACGTTAATGTTCCTTGTGCTTCTTTCTTCGGATAAACGCCGCCTGTAATTGAAACATTTTCTTGTACTTGACGGTTTAAACCGATTGGTTTATCTTTACCATCTCCATTTAAGAA
Organism: Staphylococcus sp. HMSC056G08; assembly: GCF_001812305.1. Lineage (NCBI taxonomy): Bacteria > Bacillati > Bacillota > Bacilli > Caryophanales > Staphylococcaceae > Staphylococcus > Staphylococcus sp. HMSC056G08. The sequence continues at coordinate 6,426 of NZ_KV808545.1, read as the reverse complement.
AGCTTCCTCTAACGCCACTGCGAAAGCTTCTTGAATCTGAAGACGTACAAAGCGTTCAATCCATGCTGGGCCAAAATCTTGTAAATCTTTAGGGATAACAACAAAAGCTGTTAATTTGTTTTGGATTGCCGTTTCTTCACTGAACGCAGCATCTAATTGTCCTTTAATATCTCCGAAGATTTGACCCCATACAGCTACCCCTGAAGTATCTGATTTTAAGAATTTAAGACGTAACCCTGCATTACGAATACCTAATTGCGATAACAATGGATGTTCTGTTGTTACATCTTCAAAGATTCGATCGATTGTTTCTTCTGGCAATAACTTTTCTTCTTTATAGCCTACTTCAGTATTAATTTCATTAAAGAACTTTCGCTGTTCTGCAGAAAGTTGTTTATCTGCTGAAGGTAAACTTGAAATACGTTCAGCTTCAGCTTGTGCTTGCGCTTTAGATTCTTCAAATAATTCATTAATCATATTTCCGTATAATTCTGCTTGTTCTTCTTCGCTCGCTCCACCTTGAATGGCGTTCAAAAATTGTTCACGAGCATTTTTAAAATCGTTTGATAATTCAATAGTCATTTTATGACCTCCTTATTTGTATTAAAAAAAGAACTTTTGCTTAACCTTATTTTGAGGTTTGCTAAGCTCTTTTTGTGTTTCTTTTTCTTCTAATTTTTCAATAACTTTATTTGCGATTTGGTCAACATCGATTTTAATTTCAGGTGTTTGATTCATTAATGCCGAAACTTTGTCAATTGCTTGTTTAGGAAGCATTTGACCCGCGTTAGCAACTAGACGTGTTGATGACTCGTCAAACATTTTACTGTCGGCAAAACCTTGTTCTACTGCGGTATCTGCACTAAACCAAGTTTCATCATTCATTAAATCCACTATTTCTTGTTCTGATTTGCCTGTTTTACTAATGTAAGCATTTGCAATTGCTTTATTCGCAGTACTTAACATATTGTAGGCTGTTTCCATTTTTCTATTATCACCAATTGCAATGGAGCTCGCATTATGAATCATCATCTGGGCTGTTGGGCTCATTTTTACTGTGTCGCCTGCCATAGCAATAACCGAAGCAGCACTTGCTGCAATACCTACTACTTTGACATCAACATTCCCTGCATGTTCTTTTAATGCTGTGTAGATTTCACTACCCGAAAACACATCTCCACCGCCAGAATTGATGATAACTTCTAAATCTTCATCAGTAGAAGGCAGCGCATCAATAACATCTTTAGGTGAAGTAGCATCCATATCAAACATGTCATAAATCCACTTATCGTCATTTGAGACAATCGCACCTTTTACGTTAATTTTCATCAGTTTCACCTCCTTTTGGTGTTTCTTTATCACTTTCTTCTCTAGTAGTCGTATAGTTCTTTGTTACAAAATATTGATCCATTTTCGGGTCGTCAGAAGGTTCTTCACCAAGCATAATAAGTACTTGATTAGGTGTAAATGTACTGGATGACACTAATTTATCGACAGCATCCGCCAGTTCTAACGGGTCTTTTTTGTTAATCCCAACCACTTTAATACTTTTACCTTTTAAAACTTCACTTTCTTTAAACAGTTTTGCGTTCAATTCATCTTCTATCTTTTTAATTAGAGGCTTTAAACAAAATTTGTAATACGAATCTAAAGCATTGTTCAAATCTGCTAAATCTCCGTGTATCAAAGAAGGTGGAATCCCGATAGCCTTTGCGACTGTATCAATCAAAGTTTTTTGAAGTTTATTCAAATCATCGAAAGGCGCATTGTTCGATTTTGAGGCCGACGATACATCTTGGAATTCGAAAGCTTTAGTCAAAGGTGTAATGGCTACTGCATTTTTTTCAAAAGATTTCATAATGTTATTAACATACTTTTGCATTTTACTTGTATTTTCACCTTTTTTATTTTCTGAATTGTTCTCTTTTTTAATCAAACTCGCATCCACATTCACGATACCTCTAATTTGATAGTTTCTCATTTGAGCAGCAATCATACGCCCGAATATTTCACCGTAATCTTGGAATAATCCCTCAGTAAATGTATTCAACTTTTCGTTGTTATACGATAAACAGAGTACTTCATCCATTCTGAATGAACGCTCAAATTTATAATCTTTAACAGAAACATCTTCAAAAATATCAGGATATAACGCAAATTCTTTTCGGTAATAATCATCTGCTACCACAAGGTCTTTAGTATCCGTCACTACAATTAATACCTCATTGTCATAAACTAATTTGTAAATTACTTTTTGCCAAAAATCTGTTGATGATAAATCAGTGTTAGGTCTGACATTCAATTTATAATATGTTGTATCTTTAATTGATTTGCCGTTTTTATCTGTAATACGAAACTCTGACTGAGAAATAGTCCTTGCTAAAAATTCAATGCATGTTTGCAGCGCTAAACGTTTCATATATGCTTTTTCTGATGTATCTTGGAAGAGCTCTAAATCATACATCCAACTAGACTCTTTACTTTTTCCAAGCATTCTTGTTAACCAACTCATGCCTTACCTCCTTCCTAAAAGTCAATTGCATTAAGAAAATCTAAACTATCTTCGACATCTACTTCTAACAACTCATCAGCACGATACAACGCATGAACAAGTGCTTGAAAGCCGTCTGTCTTTCGTCTGGTTCTATCTTTTTTATCGAATTCTCTGTTGCCATCAGGTTTTGTTTTGACTAATACATTGTTTGTGTACCATCGCATTAAAGGGTTATCACCGTATATAATATTGTGATTTGCAAACATACTTTCAATTCTCGGAGCAAGCAACCCGTGTATTGCCCTCGGATTTTTAATAACTTCATATTCAATACCGTATTCCTCAAAAGCTTTTCGAATTAAATCCATTCTATAATTATCGACAATCACTTTTTCTAATCCATACTTTTGTCGCATTTCATCAAACCATCTCGCAATATACTCTTCATCTATCACCGGACTATCTACAATAGTTAATAATCCCTTCTTTTCCCATTCGTAAATAGGTGGTTTCATTTTCACGGTATCTAAAAAGCCTTTACGTACAAATGAGTGCGATTTCCAAATGTACTTATCTCCTTCTCTAAACAGTAATCCAACTGCTGCAAAGTCAGTAATTCTTGCATAGTCTAAACCACCGATACATTGCTTATTTTCAAGGCATGGTATTGGTTGATTCGTCGCTAATATATCTTCCCATGGCGCTATAACTTTTTCTGGATCTGTTTCAGGTAAGTTCATACGTTTAGTCATAAATTCTACGCGGTTGCCCGGATTTCTGATTAAATCTTTATATTCTGTATATACTTCTTCGTGTAGATTTCTAGCATACTTAGATAATGGTTTATGAAACATCGGATTAGCTTTTTCCCAAGTATCAGGGTCATCCACTTCTTCTTTTGTATCCAATTTACAATAAAATGGAAACAATCTATCTTCTACATCTGCGCCGCTAAGCAATTCTTGACTTCGCTCTTTCAATCCATCCATAAAACCATCTCGAACATCGCCATCAGTTCCGATATAAAAAGTTCTACCATGCTTTACCTTACCAAGACCGCCTCTTTTTACATTAACGATAGCAGCATCTTCATATTGATGTACTTCATCGAAAATTACACAACCTTCACGTCCTCCGTCTTTTGTTTCAGCGTTCGAAGTATTGAATCTGAATATTGATTGTGTTTCTAAGCCTTCAATTTCCGTTCTAGTTCGTCTGAAAGGTGCGCTTTTTCTACCCTTCTTTATAAACAGATCGTTATCAGTAATCATGTCATAAACTTCTTTGAAAGAAACTTTAGCTTGGTCTTCACTATTCGCAACCACAGAAACATCATATTTTTTAATACCGTGAAACGGCGTAAGAAAAAAATTAGTTAATGCACTGATTAATCCATTTTTTCCTCCGCCACGTCCTAAAGTTATAAAAAACTGTTTGAAATATGGCGTTATGATGCTTTCACCTGTGTATTCATCTTCTTGTTTAAGAAATAAAAATACGAAAGCTATGATAAATTTTTGGAAAGGTTGCAACGGAAAGTACCATTTTTCAGTAAACTTGATACAGTTTTCAATTTTTTCTTCATCGAAAAATACGTCATTTCGACTCAAAATATTCTTTTCTAAATGATGTATTAAATCTACACGCTCTTTATTAAGGATGATTTCACCATTTTTATATTGATTAATATAAAAATTTACATGTCGGTTTGTAATCATAATAATCCACTACTTGACGGTGATTCTTCAACTTCAACTTTTTCAAAGTCAAATGACTTCTCTATGGCTAATAAAGATGAATTGATTTTATTCTTTTCAGCAACTGCCGGATTTTGTTTTAAAAATACTTGTGAAGCGTTTTTAGTTTCAACTAAAGTTCCATGTTCTTTAATATCTTTGTCGAGCTGATAATATATATCAAGTAAATTCAAATAACGTGTAACTTTTTCAACTTCAACTGGATTATCTTGTTCAATATTTTTTAATAAATACTCTCGAATTTCCTTTTTATTTTTCATGTGTATACCCCCTAACGTATATTTATTCGAACCAAATATCCTTTTCGGCTTCCCCTTCCACCGGTTCCCCATCAGCTTTTTAAATGAAAACTTTTTGACCGGGGGGATTAAATTTTATTTTTATACAATTTTATTTCACCAATTCTCATCGCCATCCCACTTATTCACTCTAGGTCTGTACCAATTTTTAAAATACCTATCATGAATTTTATTATGGCACTCAACACACAATGTTTCTAAGTTGTCATCATCAAGTGCCAATTCAGGATAATCTGCTAATTCTTTAATATGGTGAACTACAAGCTTTATCTTCTTGCGCCCATTCTTATTAGGTTCATAGATATCAATAGCTACTTTACCTTGCCTCTTACACTCTTGACATTCAAAGTTATCTCGTGCTTTGATTGCCTCACGTTTATCTCGCCAACGTTTGCCATTGTAGAAGTCGCGTTGCTGTTGTTTATTCAAAGACATGTGTGTCACCTCTTTGTGTTAATTGCATAAAGAAAGACACACCATGTTAATGATGTGCCTTAGATATAATATAGTATTGTATAACTTATCGCGTTCTCTTTTCCGATTCTACTTCTACACTATCATAATAACACAGATTTGTAGGCCATTTGCACAATCTTTGCACAATCTTACTTAATTCCAACCTGCAATGCAACTGCCTTAACAAAGCTTTTACGTATTGATGTTACTGTATTTCGATGCATATTACATTCATATCCTATTTGATCCATCTTTAAATTTCTTTGATTGTTCCAGTATTTTAATCTAATGACTTTCTTATGTTCTTCCGGCAGTCTGTAGTAGATATATTCAATAGCTGCTACCATCTCTTCTAAATTACGTAACATCTTATTAGTAAGTAAGCGTGTAGCCATAACTTCTGTTGTACGTGTCGGTTCGCTTTGTTGTATTGGTCCATATACAATATTGATATCCGTTTCTTTATATGGGTTTAATATTTCCATCCTCAACCTATTAATCTCTTTCTTGTTCTCATGATGGTTATATATTTCAGACTCAATATATTTAAAAGTCCCTGGCTTTATATCTACACTCATCTAATTCCTCCACTTACTTATCTTTTCTCAACATTTCTATCATAATATCTTTCAACTCCAACTCTTCATTCAACTCTCTATTCGCCATATAAAGCACAAGAGAGAGGAGAGCGAAGAGTATTGTTAGTGCTATCCACATCAATCACTCACCTCTGCTTTTAAATTATTAAGATGTATATGATCGTGTATGTCGAAGTCTGCAGGTGCTTCCACATCATCGTTCTGTGTACGGTAAATGATAAGTTGTTCAGTAATGTATTTAGCTGCTTCGTAAAGTGTAAGGGTTAAGATAATTTTAAATATAGTTTTAATCATTAGTATCACTTCCTGTGTTATTTAAAATGGCTATCTAATCCTTTACTAACGTGTATTTTCAATTTTCTCTCATCTAAATACTTACGTTCTTCTTCCATCTTTTTATTAACCTTTTCATTAAATTCTTGATACCTTCTTTCCATTTGCTCTTGCTCTTTATTAAGTTCTCTTTTTTCTTTGATAGCATAGCTGACAATAATTATAAAAATAGATACGGGAAACAAAAGAAATAGTGTTAATGCTATGATTAATATTAATAAAAAATTTTCCATTCTACTCACTCCTACTTAAATTCAAAATCAATTTCAACTGGGATGACAATAACTCTATAATCTTCATATAATCTTTTGAACTCGTTGAACATTTGCCTTACACCATCAAGTCCTATATTCTCGCCTTGCAAAATAAATATTTCTTTATTCCAACCACGATATATAATTTTAGTTCGTTCTCTCACTTCCCCAACACCTCTTTCACTTTTTGTAGTAGGTCTTTAATATCCTGTGCTTCCGAACCCGTTTGTACCA
>NZ_KV808544.1:31710-33358 GCF_001812305.1 Staphylococcus sp. HMSC056G08 | reverse complement strand
AATCTTATAATTAGTAGTGGTAATTCTAACACCCCGTTTTGTCAAATAAGTTCTATACTCCGTCATTGCTTTTTCAATAGGAACTTCAGTAATTGAAGTAATGCTAGGATACTTTAAATCTAAGAAATCTAACATTTTATTAATTACTGTTCCTTTTCTAATCCAGACAGTTTTTGCATTCCATATTCCATTGTTTAAATGGTAAAAATAAAAATATTTCAATTCTGTTCTTAACCACAGATTTTTAACACGTTCAAAACGAACCCAACGATTTCTTAAAGCAGGATTCTTACTTAATTCTATGGCAGAAGGATGTGGACATTTTCTTATATCCCAACTATTATTAGCCCAAAACCCTTGCATTTCTTCATTCATTACAGCTATTTTTTTGCTAATCTCACTCTGACTAATAATTTTCCTTTTACTAGAAGCATTCATTTCTTATGCTCCTTTCTCTCGAGGTATTTATTAAACTCATTTTTCATATCCTGATCTGAAAGATGAACATAGGTATTTAACGTTGTCTGAACATGTGCGTGACCTAATCTCTTTTGAACGAACGCAACATCCCATCCTTCCCTAATTAGCTGCGTTGCGTGAGTGTGGCGAAGCATATGTGATGTAAATTCTATTCCAGTCCTTTTAACTATTCTTCTAACTAGATCAAGAACACTTTGGTACTTTAGTGGTTTCCCAAAATAGCCTTCTTTTAAGGAAATAAAAACATAATCATGCTCCAATTCCTCACTATACTCATATATCAAGTAATCTGTATAAAGTGACATAAGTTCTTTACTCACATGTATTGTTCTTTCCTTCCTTAATTTAATATAAGCTTCATTAACATTAACATCTCTAGGTGTTAAATGGATTTGATTGTCCCAAGTGACAATATCTTCAAGCCTAAGCGATAACACTTCACCGATTCTTAAACCACCCTCATACATAAGCATTAAAATTAATTTATCTCTTTTCGTATGACAAGCATCAATAATTTGCTTAACTTCCTTTGATCTCAATGTTCTTATCTGTTTCTTTTTAACCCTTAACTTTAAGACATTCTTTTGGTATCTACCCTTATTAACATGATGTAAAAATCCTTTGAAATTTCTTCCCTTTGCTTGTTTAAATACATCAATTGATTTAAATTCTCCTAATCTACTTAAATAATCAAGAAAACTCATAACTACATTTAAAATTGTATTCACTGTCGTTTCTTCTCTTATGGCTTTTTTTGACTGAAGATCAATTACATTTGATGCTGAAGGATATCTCAACCAACCTACGAAGTCTGCTAACAACTCAAAGTTAATATCATTAAGAATAACACCTCTCTGTTCCATGAACTCGTACAGCAACTTTAAATGATAGCAGTATGCCTTAATGGTATTAGGAGACTTACCAGTATTATCTAAGTATTTAATAAATTTCATTACTGGTTCTATTAGCTGGTATTCTTTATCTAGTAATAAATACAATGGATACGGCTTATTCTCCACTTCTATCCTTTGAACCTTCACATGTTCCCACCTCTTTAAATACTTTAACTACTACAAATTATAAACCTTGTTAATTTTTATTTAAAGTAAAATATCCCTTTAATATCTCCTCTTAAACTACTTTAACTACTATTATTTATTATACTATG
>NZ_KV808544.1:0-31610 GCF_001812305.1 Staphylococcus sp. HMSC056G08 | reverse complement strand
CTTTAACTACTATTATTTATTATACTATGGTTAACACATCACCAGACGGATGATTATGTACCACAATAATCGCATTGCTCGACCACTTAATAGCTGCTTTAAATACCTCTCTAGGATGCACCACAGAAGAATTCAAAGTTCCTACAAAGATGACTTCATGACGAATTACAATATTCTTTGAGTTCAAAAATAATACCTCAAACTGTTCATGTGTTAAATGCATCATCCTCGATAAAAAATAATCCGCCGCATCTTGGGGTGAATTAATTTTTACTTTCTCTTTTTGATCCGGCGCATTCATACGTTCACCTAGTTCAAACGCTGCCTTTAAAATCACCGCTTTATACATACCGATACCTTTCACATCCATCAAGTCATTTAAAGACAATAGTTTTAAATCTTTAAGCTTCGTTGTTAAATTTAATAAATCTTGCGCAACTTCGACACTAGACCGCCCTTTTCTGCCAGTATTAATCAATATGGCAAGCAACTCGGACTCAGATAAGTGTTGCGCTCCTTTAGCTATAAGCTTCTCTCTAGGTTTATCACAATCAGGTAAGTGTTTTATATTCAAAATGAAACCTCCGTTTAATAAAAGTGAAGTATAAATAATAAGTTAGGATAAAAGATAGAAATAGTTAAAAAGCTGATAAAAATAAAGGGGATAAGTGGCACTTCTAATATTCTACGCTTCGTGAACAAACGAAACATTATCATAAATAAACCACCAATAATAAAAGTCATACAGAATATCATGAGGAAAAATAAATAAGGAAAGACGAGACTGAGTAAAGTGAAAATTAAAATGTCTCCGTACCCTATCGCATGAGGTGCAAGTATAAATAAAATGTGAAGCAAAATTACAATACCAATTTGCGTTATAAACACCTTTGGCGCTAAGGCTATGACAACTATAATAAAAATTAAAACAAAGTGGACGGGAATCGTATGTGTATGCATATCATACAGTGCAGCAACGAGCAGAAATAAATATAATGCAAGAAATAATGCAGAAGATGGGTAAATTACATTGAAAACAAGCAAACCGATTGGCAATACCGCACACAATTCACCAATAACATGTAATTTAGAGAGTTTGTGCCTACAATACCGGCATTGACCTTTTAATATCACAAAACTAATAATCGGAACTAAATCATACCATTTTAAATCACGATGACACGTTTCACATTTTGAACGTTGTTTCATATAACTGAAGTTTAATGTTTTAACAAAACACAGTTGATACAAAAAACTTTCAAGCACTGAAGTGATTAGGACAACTACAATAACGTGCAGAAGCTTCACCTACTTTCTGAAATATCAACGTTATTATACGTGCTAGGAAGGTCATTTTCAAATAGTATGTATAAAATATTTTATTTTAATTTTTTACGAACAAACACCATATATAATTGTCATTTTTACATGCAGAAAACATTAAAAACTCCTTCTGAAATGGCCGTGAATAAACGTCATCTCAAAAGGAGTTTAGTATTTAATTAAAGCCATTAAGCTTCAAAGTTCACTTTTGCTTTCACTTCACTGATGAAGTATAAGCTGCCAGTAATAACCAATGTATCGCCTTCATAATTCTCTACAAAGTCTACATAGTCATCAATTAAAATTGGATCAAAATGTTCTGCTTCATTTGCGATTTCTTCTTTTGGCTTCGCACGATAGAAATCAAAGTCTGTGATATAAACATGATCTGCAATTTGTCCTAAATCTTCTAACATATGATGAATCGGTTTGCCGCTTACAGCTGAGAACAAAATATCAACCTTATCTTTATGATAATAATTTTGAATTGTACTCACTAATGCATCGATGCTTTCATTATTATGAGCGCCATCAATAATCATAAGCGGTTTTTCTTTAACTTCTTCAATACGCCCTGTCCAGCTGACTTCTTCCATAACTTTAATCATTTTATTGAAGTCTAACTGAATTTGTCCCGCTTCAAACATCACAATTAAAGCTGTAATCGCTAAAGCTGCATTTTCTTTTTGATGTTCGCCAAGCATATGCAACGCTATGTTTTCTAATTCATAATCTTTAAAGCGATACGTAAATTCATCTTCTTCTGAAACAACAGAAATATCTTTATCCAACTCATAAGCAGGCGCTTGTTGTTTTTCTGCATATTCGCTCAAGTATTTTAAAGCATCATCTTCTTTAACAGAATAAACAAACGGCGTATCCGCTTTAATGATATCACCTTTATCTTTAGCAATATCCAAATAAGTTGAACCTAATAAATCTGTATGATCTAAACCAATGCTCGTTAGAATTGTCAAAATAGGTGAAAATACATTTGTCGAATCATTTTTAATACCAAGTCCTGCTTCAACAATCACAAAGTCTACAGGTCGGATCGCGCCGAAGTATAAGAACATCATCGTTGTTATAATTTCAAATTCAGTTGCTGTTCCATATTCAGTTTCCGCTTCCATCTCTTCACTTATCGGCTTCACACGAGCAACCAGATCAACGATAACATCATCGCTGACTGGCATCCCGTTTAAGCTGATTCTCTCATTGAACGTTTCAATATAGGGTGAAGTAAATGTACCGACATCATAACCATTCTCGACAAGTGCAGCACGTAGATATGCGACTGTAGAACCTTTGCCATTTGTTCCGCCGACATGGATGCCTTTAATGTTTTGTTCTGGATGACCTAGGCGTTCTAGCATCCACTCCATGCGTTTTGTGCCTGGTTTGATACCAAACTTATTTCTTTCGTGTATCCAATATAAGCTGTCTAGGTAATTCATTATCAGGACTCCTATGCTTTTAATTGTTCAATTCTAGCTTTGACGCTATCATATTTTTCTTGATAATCTTCTTTTTTGGCACGTTCTTCATTGATAATTTTTTCAGGCGCTTTATTAACGAAGTTTTCGTTTGATAATTTTTTATCGACACGATCAAGTTCGCTTTGCCATTTATCTAATTCTTTTTCTAAACGTGCAATCTCTTTATCCATATCGATTAAACCTTCTAATGGTAAAATCACTTCACCTGCACCGACTACAGAAGTCATTGCTTTATCAGGTGTTTCGATATCTGTTGAAATGATTAACTCGCTTGGGTGGCCGAAGCGGTCAATGTAATGTTTATTTTCTTCAAGCATTTGAGTGATTTCCGCATTTTTCGTTTTAATATAAATCGGAATTGCTTTTGAAAGCGGTGTGTTCACTTCTGAACGAGCTTGACGGACAGCTTTAATAATTTCTACGACATATTGCATCGCTTGTTTACTGTCTTCATACATAAATTCAGTTTGAACTTGTGGCCAAGCGCTTGTCACAATTGTTTCACCTTCATGCGGTAAGTTTTGCCAAATTTCTTCTGTCACAAATGGCATATAAGGATGCAACATACGCATTGTACGGTCTAATACATAAGATAAGACTGAACGTGTAACTTGTTTTTGCGCTTCGTCTTCACCATTCATTGGAATTTTACTCATTTCGATATACCAGTCACAGAATTCATCCCAAATAAAGTTATATAAAGCACGTCCAACTTCACCAAATTCATATTTATCACTTAAGTCAGTTACCGTTTTAACTGTTTCGTTTAATCGCGTTAAAATCCATTTATCAGCAAGTGATAAGTTTTGAGATAAGTCGATATCTTCAAATTTGAAGTCTTCACCAATATTCATCAAGCTGAAACGTGCAGCGTTCCAAATTTTGTTAATGAAGTTCCAAACTGATTCTACTTTTTCAGTTGAATAACGTAAATCGTGACCTGGAGATGAACCTGTAGCTAAGAAGTATCTTAAGCTGTCTGCACCATATTGGTCGATAACATCCATAGGATCTACACCGTTACCTAATGATTTACTCATTTTACGGCCATCTTCAGCACGAACTAAACCATGTAATAATACATCGTTGAAAGGACGTTGATCTGTAAATTCTAATCCTTGGAAAATCATACGTGCAACCCAGAAGAAGATAATGTCATAACCTGTAACTAATGCATTAGTTGGATAGTAGCGTTCAAAATCTTTTGCTTCAGTATCTGGCCAACCAAGTGTTGAGAATGGCCATAAAGCACTAGAGAACCATGTATCTAGTACATCTTCATCTTGTGTCCAGTTTTCAATATCTTCTGGTGCTTCTTCTCCTACATAAATTTCGCCTGTTTCATTATGATACCAAGCTGGGATTTGATGACCCCACCATAATTGACGTGAAATTGTCCAGTCACGGATATTTTCCATCCATTGATTAAATGTATGTTCAAAACGTTCAGGTACAAAGTTTACACGATTATCTGTTTTTTGATTATCAAGTGCACGTTTTGCTAGAGGTTCCATATTTACGAACCATTGTGTAGATAAGTAAGGTTCTACGATGGCACCGCTTCTTTCAGAATGTCCAACAGCATGTGTGTGATCTTCAATTTTAATCACTAAGTCTTCTGCTTTTAAGTCTTCTACTAATTGGTCACGACATTCGAAGCGGTCCATACCTTCGTATTTACCAGCTTTGTCGTTCATTTTACCTGATTCATCCATGACGATAATAGATTCAAGGTTATGTCTTTTACCTAATTCAAAGTCATTAGGGTCATGTGCTGGTGTTACTTTCATAGCACCACTACCAAATTCAACGTCTACATATTCATCCGCTAAAATTGGCAACTCACGACCGACAATCGGCAAAATAACTTTTCTGCCAATAACATCTTTATAACGTTCATCATTAGGGTTAACGACAATTGCAGTATCCCCTAACATTGTTTCAGGACGTGTTGTAGCAATTTCAATATATCCTTCGCCATCAGCGTAAGGATATTTAAAATGATAAAATTTACCTGGTGTGTCTTCGTGAATAACCTCAATATCAGAAATCGCTGTTTTCGCAACAGGGTCCCAGTTGATAATACGTTCGCCACGATAAATTAAACCTTTGTTATACATATCTACAAAGACTTTTTTAACCGCTTTACTTAAGCCTTCATCTAATGTGAAGCGTTCTCTATCATAATCAAGTCCAAGACCTAATTTCGCCCATTGTTGACGAATAAATGAAGCATATTCTTCTTTCCAGCTCCAAACTTCTTCTAAGAATTTCTCACGACCTAAGTCATGTCTTGAAATACCTTGTTCTTGTAATTTTGCTTCAACTTTTGCTTGTGTCGCAATACCCGCATGGTCCATACCAGGCAAATACAACGTATCGTAACCTTGCATACGTTTCATACGTGTTAAAATGTCTTGTAACGTTGTATCCCAAGCATGACCTAAATGTAATTTACCAGTTACATTCGGAGGTGGGATAACAATCGTATACGTTTCTTTTGATGTGTCTCCGTTAGGTTTGAAATAGCCTTTCTCTACCCATTCTTGATAGCGTCCAGCTTCAACCTCATTCGGATTGTATTTTGGTTTCATTTCCATAGGACAATTCCTCCTTAAAATAAAAAACACCCGTTCCTATACATAGGACGGATGTTCCGTGGTACCACCTAAATTCAACATAGTTCATCTATATTGCACTTCATAATGATTAACGCTCAATACACGCTTTAACCTACTGTACTGTTCAGCTAAAGATCTAAGCGGGCTACCTTCAACAGCATCAATTATGTATTTTCACCAACCATACATTCTCTTTGAAATTAATCAACTGTCTACTCTTCCCGAAATCATATTCTCTACTAATTTATAGTATAATAGAACTCTAAAATAAGTCAATGCGAAGGAATGAAATTTTATGAATGAATGTGCATTCAACACAACTGATCCACTCTATATTGAATATCATAATAAAGAATGGGGTCAGCCGCTTTATGATAGTCAAAAATTATTTGAACTAATGGCTCTAGAATCACAACATGCAGGACTTTCTTGGTTAACGATTTTAAAGAAACGTTCTGCATATCGTGATGCTTTCTATCAATTTGACTCTCATAAAATTGCACAAATGACAGAAAAAGATATTGATGAACTCATGGAATTTCCTAATATCGTTCATTATAGAAAGAAGTTAGAAGCAATTGTCAGCCAAGCAAAAGGCTATATTCAAATTGAAAAAGAACATGGCAGTTTTAGTGATTTTCTGTGGTCATATGTTGATAATCAGCCGATTGATTTGCGATATCGTTCATCTAAAGACCGTATCACCGTCGATGAACGCGCTAAAAAAATGTCTAAAGACTTAAAGAAATATGGCTTTAAATTTATGGGTCCTGTAACGATGTTTTCATTTTTAGAAGCAGCAGGTCTCTATGACGCCCACTTGATTGGTTGTCCTTATAAGCCATCAAAACAGTAGGAACACGGTTGTGCTCCTATTTTATTTTAAAATTTAAAATTGTCGTAAAATTCTCTCTATTTTATGCTAGAATATCAAATATATTAAATTTTAAGGGGGCATTTTATGGAATGGTTAAAATTAATAGGTATTCTAGTTATTATTATCGGATTCCTATTTAAGTTTGATACGATTGCGGTTATTTTAGCTGCTGCAATTGTAACCGGACTTGTATCCGGTATGGATTTCTTTGAAATATTAGACGTCCTCGGCAAAGCTTTTGTCGATAATCGCCTGGTATCTCTTTTCTTATTAACCTTACCTATGGTTGGTTTAATTGAACGATTTGGATTAAAAAAACAAGCAACCGTATTAATCGGAAAGGTTAAATCCATGACCAGCGGACGTTTATTATCCTTATATTTATTAATTAGAGAAATTGCAGGACTCGCTTCCATTCGGATCGGAGGTCATCCTCAATTCGTACGTCCGTTAATTAATCCGATGGTTCAAGGGGCATTGAAAACAAAATATAATTTAAAACCTGAACAAATCGATGAAAAAGATGTGGAGAAAATTAAAGCAGAAGCTTCGGCTATGGAGAACTACGGTAACTTCTTTGGCCAGAATTTATTTGTAGGTCCTGCTGGTGTACTTTTAATGGTCGGTACATTTAATTCACTTGATATTAAAGTCAATGCGGTCAGTTTAGCGCTTGCTTCTGTACCAATCGCAATCATCACAATTCTGATTGTCGTAGTTAAAAATATTTTGTTAGACCGTTACCTAGAACGTAAATACAGAAACAAGGAGGATCAAGCATGAGTCAACATACATTAGATACTATCCTTGAGTTCTTTTATATTTTAATTGGTATCCAATTACTTTATACAGCTTACCGTGTATTGCGAGATCCAAACAAAGAAAAACGTATTGGCACTGCCCTCTTTTGGGTATTGCTTGCGATAACATTTATTTTTGGACCGTATATACCAAACGTAATCAATGGTGCACTTATCTTGTTAATGGGACTATTAACATTAACGCGTCAGGTTACTATCAAAAACATTGTGGACGTTACTGAGGAACAAGGTAATCAAGGCGCTGAACGTTTTGGCAATAAACTCTTTTGGCCAGCAGTTGTTTTAGCTGTTGTAGCTGTCATCATTTCAAACTGGACACCTCTTGGTGGCGCTATTGGCTTAGGAATTGCTTCAGTTGTCGGTTTGATTGCTGCGTATTTCATTATCAAGCCTAAAGCAAAATACATGTTATATGACAGTGATAGATTGACACAACAAGTTGGAACAGTTGGTATCTTACCGCAATTCTTAGCAGCATTAGGAGTACTATTTACAGTCAGCGGTGTTGGCAAAGTGATTTCTAACGGTATTTCAAGTTTCTTACCTGAAGGCAATCACTTAATTGGCGCCACTGCGTATATATTAGGTATGGTCATTTTCACAATGTTGATGGGTAATGCATTTGCAGCTTTTACTGTTATTACCGCAAGTATTGGTATTCCTTTCGTCATTGCACAAGGTGCTGACCCTGCAATTGCTGGTGCACTAGCGATGACTGGTGGTTTCTGTGGTACCTTATTAACGCCAATGGCCGCAAACTTCAATACATTACCTGTTGCTTTATTAGAAATGAAAAATGAATTCAGTGTCATCAAAGCACAAATCCCAGTGGCTTTCATATTAATCTTAGTACATATCGGATTAATGTATTTCTGGGCATTTTAATAAACAGATAAAGGAGAAGATAACATGAATATTTTAGTTACAGCTTTTGATCCGTTTGGTAAAGAAAAAACAAATCCAGCTTTAGAAGCAGTGAAGTTATTACCAGAAACAATCGGTGAACATACGATTACGAAATTAGAAATCCCTACTGTATTCAACGAATCGGTTGAAGCTATTAAACAACAACTTAAAATTGAAACATATGATGCGGTACTTGCTATTGGACAAGCTGGCGGCAGATTTGATTTAACACCCGAACGTGTCGGCATTAATGTAGATGATGCAAGAATTGCAGATAATAAAGGTAATCAACCCATTGATGAAGTTATTCAAGAAGATGGCGCACCTGCTTACTTTTCAAATATGCCAGTAAAACGCCTGACACAAGCGATTAAAGATGCAGGTGTTCCTGCTTCACTTTCAAATACTGCAGGAACTTTTGTATGTAATCATGTACTCTATCAATTAGGATATTTGCATGCGACTACTTTCCCTTATATTCAATTTGGTTTTATTCATGTACCGTTCATTCCTGAACAAGTCACGAATAAACCGAATACACCTTCTATGGCGCTAGATACTATTGTTAAAGGGTTGGAAGCGGCAATCTCAGAGTTATCAGCAGATAATCGTGATGAAACTATCGCATTAGGTGAAACACATTAATTTAATAAGATGTATACAAAATAACCGCCTCATCGGGCGGTTATTTTCATATGCTACTTATTCAGTTTACGCTCAGTATAGCTTAAGAAATATTTTATGATTGGCGCGATTAAGAATAAAATGAAGAAAATTCTAAAGATATGGAAACTAGAAATGATGGCTACATCAGCATGTGTTTCCATCGCAACCAAGACAATTTGACTCATACCTCCGGGTGCTGCACCTAAGAATAAATCATTTAACGGCATATGATTAAAGAGTGATATTAAATAGACCATGACACCAGCTAATAAGATGAGCATAACATTTTGGAAAGCAATAGCAACTGCCACGCGTCCTTTTAAATCATTCATTAATTTAGAAATTTGAATACCGATTCTAATCATATAGGCAATCTGTGCTGCTGCAATTAAATAGTTATCCAGTGAAAATGTTTCATTCGTAAACATGTTCCAAGCAATTAATACCACAATTGGAGCCAGCAATTGCTTCGTTGGAAAATTAATTTTTGCCATTACAAAGTAAACGATCGCAATAGCAACAATCAACAATACGATTTGTCCAATATTCAACACGTGAGTGAGCGGTTCAAGTTCCACCAATTTACTGCTAGATGCTTCTCCGCTTCCACTCGACATAAAATAAGACATCATTGGAACCAAGATGACTACGAAGATAACACGTGAAGTCTGTGTTAAACTCACTACTAATATATTGGCACGCTTGTCTTCCTCAGCCATAATTAACATCTGGCTTAATGCTCCAGGAATAACACTTAACAATGCTGTTTCATTATTTACTTTTGCAATCTTTTTAAAGAAATATGCAATCAGTATTGCCATCCCCAACAGCAATACTGTTACTAAAACAATAGATAACCAGTTTTGCGTAATATCATTTAAAACCGTCCGTGTAAATGTGGATCCAATTTGTACCCCTAGTAAAATTAAACCCAACTGACTGAGCCAAAACGGCCATTCTACTTCCAACTTGAAGACTCGGATACAAATGATACTTGCGATTATAGGACCAAACATATAAGGCAGCATGATATTCATTGCAGATAGAATCAAACTGATAACGATTGCTAGTAATAATACGATAATATTATTACGCAATTTTTTATTCATTGATTACCACTACCCTTATCCCACTACTTTTCATTCATTATCATCATAACACGCTTTATACGAAAGTTATAAGAATTGATTTCTAACCGATATTATAATCGTTCACAAAAATAATTTATACAAAAAGAGAGTGAGACACCTAGAATTTGATGTCTCACTCTCTAATTAAGTGAATTTATATTATTTATTTGTGACGCGTTCAAATGCTTTATCAAACGCTTCAATTGTTCTCTCAATATCTTCTTTTGTATGCGCAGTAGATAAGAATGTACCTTCGAATTGAGATGGTGGTAAGAAGACGCCTTCTTTAGCCATTTCACGATACATTTCTGAGAAGAGTTTCAAGTCACTTTGGTTTGCTTGAGCAAAGTTAGTCACTGGACCTTCATTTAAGAAGTAACCAATCATTGAACCTGCTCGGTTAACTGTTAATGGTACATTATGTTTTTTAGCAACTTTTTTCAAACCTTCTTCTAAAATATCTCCAAGTTCATTGAAGTATTCGTAGCTTTCTGGTGTAAGTTGACTCAATGTTTCATAACCACTTGTCATTGCTAATGGGTTACCTGATAATGTACCTGCTTGATAAATTGAACCCACTGGCGCAATTTTATCCATAATTTCCGCTTTACCGCCGAATGCACCGACTGGTAAACCGCCACCGATTACTTTACCTAAGCAAGTTAAGTCAGGCATAACATCGAAGTAACCTTGTGCACAGTTATAACCAACTCTGAAGCCAGTCATAACTTCGTCAAAGATTAATAATGAACCATACTCATTCGTGATATCTCTTAATCCTTGTAAGAAACCTTCAATTGGTGGAACAACCCCCATATTACCTGCTACAGGTTCTACAATCACGCCGGCAATGTCATCGCCATACATTTCAAACGCTTGTTTAATCGCATCTAAATCGTTATAAGGCACTGTAATCGTACTTTTTGCTGTTCCTTCAGGTACGCCAGGAGAATCTGGTAAACCTAAAGTCGCAACACCAGAACCCGCTTTAATTAAAAGTGAGTCACTATGACCATGGTAGCAGCCTTCAAACTTCACGATTTTATCGCGGCCTGTGTAACCTCTAGCCAAACGAATTGTATCTTGAGTTGCTTCCGTACCTGATGAAACCATTCTGACTTTTTCAATTGATGGTACACGGTCGACTACAAGTTCTGCTAATTTAATTTCTTCTAATGTAGAAGCACCAAAACTTGTACCTTTATCGACTGCTTTATGCAAGCTGTCAATCACTTGTTTGTTTTCATGACCTAAAATTAAAGGTCCCCAGCTTAATACATAATCAATATACTCATTTCCATCGATATCATAGATTTTAGAACCTTTACCATGATCCATAAAGATTGCTGGCATATCTACAGATTTAAATGCACGAACTGGACTATTCACACCGCCAGGCATTAATTTTTCTGCTTTTTTAAATGCTTCAATAGACTTTTCGTAACTCATTTATTTGTCCTCCTTATCTAAATAACGACAAACATCTTTCGCGAAATACGTAATAATCATGTCTGCACCTGCACGTTTCATTGAAACCATTTGTTCCATAACGTTACGTTCTTCGTCAATCCATCCTTGTAATGCAGCTGCTTTAACCATACTGTATTCACCGCTGACATTATATGCGATAACTGGAACATTCGTTCTTTCTTTAACATCTCTGATAATGTCTAAGTAACTTAACGCAGGTTTCACAATCATCATATCTGCACCTTCTTTTAAGTCACTTTCAAGTTCAAGCAGTGCTTCACGACGGTTAGCTGGATCCATTTGATACGTTCTGCGATCACCGAATGATGGTGTTGATTCAGCAGCATCACGGAATGGACCATAGAAACTTGATGCATATTTAATACCATAGCTCATGATTGGAATATTGTAGTAACCTGCATCATCTAAACCTTTACGAATTTCAGTCACAAAACCATCCATCATATTACTTGGCGCAATGATGCCAGCACCCGCTTCTACTTGAGAAATTGCTGTTTTCACAAGCAATGGTAATGTTTTATCATTATCAACATCATGTGTATGGTCATCAATTAAACCGCAGTGGCCATGATCTGTATATTCACATAAACATGTATCTGCTAACACTAACATGTCTGGATAAAGTTTTTTAGATTTTCTAGTTGCCTGTTGTATGATACCTTCACGTGCATAAGCACCTGTACCCACTGAATCTTTTTCATTTGGGACACCAAAGAACATCACCGCTCTGATACCTAAATCATAAGCTTCTTGCAATTCTTCTTCTAGGTGATTCAAGCTGATTTGATAAATCCCTGGCATAGATGGAATTTCTTGTTTAACATCGTCTCTTTCTACGACAAAGATAGGATAAATCAAATCTTCTTTACGTACGTGATTTTCTCTTACAAGACTGCGCATTGATTCATTAATACGTAATCTTCTGTGTCTATCAAAACTCATTTAAGATTCCTACTTTCTTTTATTGTATAGATTAAACCATCAATTGTTTGTTTTCGTGCTATGACAGCATCATAACCATTTTTACGAACTGTTTCATAAGTTGGTTGACCAATAGCATAACACTCAAAATCAGGTTGTACTTGGCATCGTTTCAATGCTTTAAAAAAGTTCTCAGCGGAAGATGAACTCGCAAATGCAATACCATCAGCTGACTGTTCTTTTAACAACTTAATCGCATAAAGAATATTCTGTTGATGCTCAACAGGTTCATATAAATCAATTTTTACCACATCTGCCCCACGTTCTTTTAATACCTCTTCTAATATAGGTCGTGCTGCTTTACTGCTGGGTATAAAAATAGAGGCTCCTTTTTTGAACGTAAACTTATCTAGAAATCCTTCTTGTGAAAAATCTTCAGGACAAAAATCTACTTCTATACCATGTTGTTCACAAAAGCGTTGTGTTTTTTCACCTATAACTGCTACCTTTTCATAGCGTAATAGTGAAAGATACGGTAAAAAATATCGCACTGCATTTTTAGAAGAAAATACAAGCCAAGTATAAGAACGATTTAAAACAGAATCATCAAAAGCGAGTGGTTCTAATTTAATAAAAGGCAAATGTATCCATCCTTTATCTTCTGTTGGCATTGAACTAGATTGCGTCATTATGACTGATGCACTCATAGCAATTCATCTCCGACTTATAGATTAGGCTTCATCATTTAATGCTTTAATGATTTCATATGCACCTTGTTCTTTCAAGACATCACTTGCTGCTTTGCCAAGTTCAACTGGGTTTTGTCCGTTAACTGTATGTTCAAAGCGTTGTTTACCGTCAGGTGACATGATCAAGCCTGTAAATGTTAGCTGTCCGTCATTATCAACAGTTGCGTAACCTCCAATAGGGACTTGGCAACTACCGTTCATTTCTTTAAGAAACGTACGCTCTGCAGTAACGCATTCTGCTACGCTTTGATTATGCACTTTTTTCAACAGGTCTAAAAGTTCTTCGTCATCACTACGACATTCAATTCCTAGTGCACCTTGACCGATTGCTGGAATGAGTAAATCTGGTTGTAAATACTCGGTAACGATATCATCAGACCAACCCATTCTACGTAGGCCTGCAGCTGCGAGAATAATCGCATCATAATCTTCAGTTTCTAGTTTATTAAGTCTTGTATCGATATTACCTCTAATCCATTTGATTTCAAGATTAGGGTATTTTGCTAGGATTTGTGCGCCACGTCTTAAAGAACTTGTACCAACAATGCTACCATCCGGTAAATCTGCAAGTTTCACATGATTTTTAGAAATAAATGCATCAAATGGAATTTCTCTATCAGGAACACAGCCAAGTGTTAGCCCTTCTGGTAATTCACTTGGCACGTCTTTTAAAGAGTGAATGGCTAAATCAATCTCATGGTCAAATAAGGCTTGTTGTATTTCTTTAACAAACAAACCTTTACCCCCGACTTTAGAAAGTTGTCTATCTACAATCTGATCACCTTTTGTGACGATTTCTTTGATTTCAATATCTAAATCTGGTTGTACCTCTTTTAACTTTTCAATAAATTGACGACTCTGAGTCAATGCCAATTTACTTCTTCTTGAACCAACGACAAGCTTACGCATGCCAACGTCCTCCTCTGCATAAGGTTATACTTTATCCGAAGAAATTCGGAAAATGAGAAATAAACAATAAGTTGAACATACTGAAAAGATAAATCAGCATATTAAATAAAACATGATTTAAAGGGCTTACCCATTTTCTTGTTCGTAAGAGAATGTAGATACCATAACAAATCATTACAATTATTGAAGATACCACTTTAGGATCTAGCAAAATATTGAAACCTATTGTCTGAAAACCCCATTGTGCGCCTAAAATTACTCCGATAATTAAAATAACTAATCCGATGACTGTTGAATAAAACGTCATCTTTTCTAAGCTGTACACACTACCTATTCTAAAATATTTTTGATCGAAATGCTTGTGTTTAAGGTTACGATACTGCAATACATATAACACACCATTTACAAATGCGAGTGAAAATAATGCATAACTGATAATGGCCAGCGAGACATGTATAATCAACAATTCATGATTAACATTGAATTCTGCATCTCGAATATATGTTTCATTTGGTCTGAAGGTATGTATCGACATCACAACAAACCCAATGGCATTAAACAAAAATATAGAAAAGTCTAAATGTTTTACAACACTGATGACTATAGAAATCGATAAAATCATCCAGTTCAAAAAATAAAACACATCAAAGACCGAACCGAGCGAAACCGCTCTGGCCATATTGATATATAAAGACAAAGAGATTGTTTGCAGTAACCAAACAATCCCTAGTGTGTAGAACCCTAAGGTTCTAATTTTATGATTCTTTTTAAAAAAATCATAAAAATAGCAAGAAATACTGAGTAAATAAATCAGCAAGGTTACTTCATGGAAACGCACGAAAAATATATCTTGCATATCATCACCATACTATGGCTGTTTAATCAAAACCTAAGATTTGTCTTGCTGAAAGTCGGCGTTCTTTTTTTGCAACACTCTTTTCATATTCGCTTTCAGCTTCAATATCAAAGATATTTTGGAACAGCTCTAATTTTTCACTGCTATTTTTATCATTACTCAATTCTTTAGCTTGTTTAATCGGATCTTTCAACATTTGATTAATGATACTTTTAGTATGTTTAGAAATCACTTTACGTTCACGTTCACTTAAATCAGGTAATTTACGGTCAATGCTATCCATAGTTTCTTGTTGGATATGCATTGCTTTTTCACGTAAAGCTCTGATAACAGGAACGACACCTAACATGTTGACCCAATCGTTATGCGTTGCGATTTCATGTGGAATTTGTTCAGCGATTTGCGCTGCTGCTGCTTCTCTTTCACGTAAATTAGCATCAACAAGTCCTTTTAGGTCATCGATATCGTAGCTGAAAATGTTCATGTCGGATTCAATAGCTGGATCAATATCTCTAGGTACCGCAATATCGATTAAAACCATTGACTCTTGTTTACGTTGACGTTTTACAGATTCCATTATATTTCGAGTAATAATATAGTCAGATGCACTTGTTGAACTAATTACTATATCCGCATTGACTAATAAGTTTTCTAATTCTTCCATAGTGGCATAAGAAGCTTGATGCTTCTCTGCTAATTGACGTGCACGCTCAGCTGTTCTATTCACAACCGTAACATGTTCGATACCTGAACCCATTAGGTTCAGTAATGAGAGTTCACTCATTTCGCCGGCACCAATAATCACAGCGTGTTGTGATTTAAGATTGCCGAATACTTTTTTAGCTAATTCTACGGCTGCATATGAAACACTGACAGCATTATCAGCAATATCTGATTCATGATGTGCACGTTTCGCAAATGTGATTGCTTGTTTAAATAAATGATTGAAAATCGTACCTGTTGTACCAACTTCTTGTGCTGTAAAGAATGCATCTCTCATTTGGCCAAGAATTTGTGTTTCCCCTAACACAATAGAATCTAAGCCTGAAGTTACATTAAATAAATGTTCTACAGCTTCATCCCCCACCAATGCTTCAGACATTGATTTGATTTCTTCAACTTCTAAACCGAATTTACGCGCTAAAAAGCGTTGGATGTAATAACGTCCAGTGTGAATCTGGTCTGCTACTGCATAGACTTCTGTTCGGTTGCATGTTGATAAAATCACGTTTTCTAATATTGATTTAGTTTCAAATAAATCAATATGCGATTCTTGTATGGCATCAGCTTTGAAAGCAACTTTCTCTCTCAGTGCTACATCAGCGGTACGATGGTTGATGCTTATCGCAATTATATGCATTTTTAACGCCCTCCATACTATTGACAATACACTAATTATAACACACAAATTTAAACCTTAAAGCCATCAAACCTTTTTAATTAGAAATATTCTAATCTAGAAAAGGCCTAGTCATAATTTTGTCATATTTCACTTTAAATGCTAACTACATCCATATTATTGACACATTTGCTAAAAAGTTGATACTCACAATCTTTATCATGATTCACAGGTTTCATAAACAATAAAGGTCATCTTTTTTACATAAAACTCATTATAAATAACTTTGAATCGCATTCCATATCACTTGTTGATTCTTATTATTTATCGATGAATAACTGATAATTGTATCTTCACTTTCCATTTCAAGTTTTTCTCTAATCACTTTAAGATGCTTTTGAATCTTACCTTTAGCGATTTTATCTTGTTTCGTCGCAATGATTAAAACCGGCAGATCATAATACTTTAAGAAATCATACATCAGTACATCGTCTTGAGTCGGCGCATGTCTAATATCAATTAATTGGATTACCAGCTTCAATTGTTCACGTTCAGTAATATATTTTTCTATCATTTTACCAAACTGTTCTCTCTGTTTTTTACTTACTTTCGCATAGCCATAACCTGGTACATCCACAAAAACAAGTTGTTGATCTATATCATAAAAATTCAATGTTTGTGTTTTCCCTGGCTGTTGTGAAGTTCTTGCCATATTTTTACGTCCAATCATACTATTGATGAACGTTGATTTGCCTACATTTGAACGCCCGCTTAACGCCACTTCATCAAGCCCTGTTTCTGGATACTGATCGGGTTTGACTGCACTGATTAACAGTTCTATATTATTTGGGTTGATATTCATATTCGACCTCTTTTCTACTACTTTTAGATTGATTCGCGTTTCATTATATCAAATTTTAATTTTAAAAGTGAATATATTATCAAAAATGCCCATAAAAATAGCACTCTCATACTCTCAACAGAGTAAAAGAGTGCTTGATTTATCTAAACTATGCAGAAGTTTTTTCTAAATTCACTTTGTTACCTTCTGCATCGTACAATTCTGGTGTAGATTCATTATTGATTGTATCAGCAGTGATAACCACTTTTGCTACATCATCTGTAGACGGAATATCATACATGATTTCAATTAATGACTCTTCAATGATTGAACGTAAGCCACGTGCACCAGTTTTACGTTCGATAGCTTTTTCAGCAATCGCTGATAAAGCTTCTTCAGTAAATTCTAGTTCAACATGATCTAGCTCAAGCATTTTTTTGTATTGTTTAACTAACGCATTCTTAGGTTGCGTTAAGATATTTTTCAATGCTGAAATATCTAATGTTTCTAAGTTTGCGACAATTGGAATACGTCCGATAAATTCTGGAATTAATCCATAAGATTGTAAATCTTCTGGACGAATGTGTTCTAATAGTGCACTTTCATCAACTTTCGCCGCTTCATTGCTTGCGAAGCCGATTACTTTTTCACCTAAACGACGTTTGATGACATCATCGATACCATCAAAGGCACCACCAAGGATAAATAAGATATTCGTTGTATCAATTTGAATAAACTCTTGGTTAGGATGCTTACGTCCGCCTTGAGGTGGAACACTTGCTGTTGTACCTTCTAGAATTTTAAGCAATGCTTGTTGAACACCTTCACCTGACACATCACGTGTAATTGAAGTGTTTTCTGATTTACGTGCAATCTTATCAATTTCATCCACGTAAATAATACCTTTTTCAGCTTTATCAATATCAAAGTCAGCTGCTTGGATTAAACGTAGTAAGATATTTTCTACGTCTTCACCAACATAACCTGCTTCAGTTAAACTTGTTGCATCCGCAATCGCAAATGGAACATTCAATGTTTTAGCTAAAGTTTGTGCAAGTAATGTTTTACCGCTACCTGTAGGTCCGATTAAAGCAACGTTACTTTTTTGTAGTTCTACATCGTCATCATTCGGTCCTAGTTGTTGGATACGTTTGTAGTGGTTGTATACAGCAACAGATAATGATTTCTTAGCTTTTTCTTGACCAATTACATAGTTGTTTAATTGATCCATAATCTCTTTCGGGGTCGGTAAATCTGTAAATTCTTCTGTAGCAGTTTGCGCAAGTTCTTCTTCAACAATTTCTGAACATAATTCAATACATTCATTACAAATGTACACGCCGCTACCAGCTACAAGTTTCTTAACTTGGTCTTGGTCTTTACCACAGAAAGAACATTTCAATTTTTCTTCATCTTCATTGAACTTAAACATTTATTATTTACACCTCTATTCCATAAAGACTATACTAAAACACTTTATAGTATGCAATAAATGTGTTTATAGACTTTATCGTTTCTTTTAAAACCTGTATATATCCGACATTTTTGCAGGTTTTAGTTCATTTACAATTATTTTTATTTTATCTATGGTAATTTCATTACTTTATCAACTTGTATATTGAATATATCATTTTGTAAAGGTTATGCAACAAAATTGCTTACAAACAATATAGCACAAGCATATCTAAAACGAAATGATTCCGACCGTAAATCACTGTAGAGGATGAAATCACATGTTTTAATTCATATGATGCACATGCATCTCAGTATGAATCAGTTATCATGCAACTTCACCCTCTACCTATTCATTTATTCAATTGGAAATGAATGAATTATTTTTCTTCTTTTTCTTCTTCTTTGTTATCTTCTTTACCTTCAACAAATTTAGCATTGTCTACTAATAAATCAATAACTTTTTTAACACGTACATCACCTTTAATTAAGTCAGTGTTGCCTAATGTTTTCTTGATATCTTCAGCAGAGATACCGAATTGTGTACTCATTGCTTCTAACTCTTTATCAACATCTTCTTCAGATGCTTCTACGTCTTCAGCATTCGCAATCGCAGTTAATGTTAAGTTAGTTTTAACACGTGCTTCTGCGTCGTCTTTCATTTGTTCTCTTAATTGAGATTCATCTTGACCAGAGATTTGGAAGTAAGTTTCTAAGTTAAGACCTGATTGTTGAATACGTTGTTCGAATTCTTGCATCATACGGTTTAACTCAGTGTTAATCATAGCTTCTGGAATATCTACTTCAGCATTTTCAACTGCTTTGTTGATTGCTTCTTCTTTTTCAATATTTTCAGCATTGACTTTCTTTTCTTCTTCAAGACGTTTGCGAAGATTTTCTTTATATTCATCAACGCTATCTGCATCTGAATCTAATTCGTTCGCAATTTCATCGTCTAATTCTGGAACATTTTTGTATTTGATTTCATTGATTTTTACTTTGAATGTTGCTTCTTTACCAGCTAATTCTTCAGCGTGGTATTCTTCTGGGAATGTAACTTTAACGTCTTTTTCTTCACCAGTTTTTAAGCCAACTAATTGTTCTTCGAAACCAGGGATGAACATACCTGAACCGATTTCTAAATCGTAACCTTCAGCTTGTCCGCCTTCAAATTGTTCACCATCAACATAACCATCGAAGTCTAAGTTTACAGTATCGCCTTCTTCAACTGCACCATCTTCTTTGATTACCATTTCAGCTAAGTGACCTAAGCTGTGATCAATTTGTTCTTGTAATTCTTCGTCTGTTAATTCAGCATTTTGTCTTTCAATTTCAAGACCTTTGTATTCACCAAGTTTTACTTCTGGTTCAACTGTAACAGTAGCGTTGAATTTCAAGTCTTTACCTTTTTCGATTTGTGTTACTTCGATTTCTGGTTGATCAACTGGTTTGATACCAGTTTCTTCGATAGCTTCACCATAAGCTTCTGGTAATAAGATATCTACTGCATCTTGGTAAAGTGCTTCTACACCAAAACGTTGTTCAAAAATTTGGCGAGGAACTTTCCCTTTACGGAAACCAGGAATATTTACTTGTTTAACTACTTTCTTGAATGCTTGATCGATTGCTTGATCTACTTTTTTAGCAGGAACTGTAACTTCTAAAACGCCTTGGTTACCTTCCTTTTTTTCCCATGTTGCTGTCATGTATAAAAACCTCCATGATAATCCTTTTTTAATTTTTCAACTTTTTCATTATAGCATACGTATAAATTGGTTACAAACCTGGTGATTAGAACGTATACGCAATGTTAAAACAAACTAATTTTTCATTTTCTATCAAGGTCAATAATATCATATTACCCCAATTATTGAGTGATATTCTGTTCTATCGCATGAATCCACTTCAAGACAGGTTCACTCATATGTTTCTCTGCTGATTCTGATAGATTCAACATATCTTCTATATAATTGAAGAATGTGTCAATCCATGCGTCTACAGGTGCTTCTTGTTCGATTTCCAATGGATAAATACCAATTGCAAAACCTTGCAACATCTGTGAAATTTCACTTCGCATCTGACTGCCGAATTGGTCTTCAAATTGTTGCATCACCGCTGGAATTACCTTTTGTGTAAAAGATGCATATTCAAGTCCTGGCAGAGCTTTCGGTACGACTTTAAATTCTGCATTATTTTTAACAAAATTGATTTCGTGTTGATACTGCGCTTTTTTCAAATATTCTAAGATAATTGTTTGCACATGCGAATGAAGTCGTTCTTGATTTAAAATTTCCGCAAAAGTTTCCGCAAAGCCATATTGGCCTTCATGCATCATATCGAATAATAAATATAACTGTTGATCAATAGTCAGCGTTGTAAAGCGACTCATTTTTGAAATATAGTGCTTTTTATTTTGATTCAGCTGCATTTGTGCATCTTCTTTAATAGGAAACAACTGCATGCGTATATCATGATCTTTTACTTGATCAATAATCTGATTGAACAGGTTAACACATTCATAATATTGGCCTAACCCATGCAGACTTGTCATATAATACACCATTAAGCGATTATATGCATCGAAGCCTTGTTTCAACAAGATAATCGCTTCTTCACGCAATTCTAAGTATTGTTCCATTCTCAGAAGCATTTCACACTTCAGTAAAGCCAGGTCAGTATCGAGCTCAAAATCTTTTTCATACTTCATAAAAAGATCATACATCTCATCATACTGTTCATGCTTAAAAGATGTTTTAATATCATTAATCAATTTAGATTGATTTTGTGGAAATGGGATTATGTCAGTCATTATTAACACCCGCTTCTAATTAAATGCTTGTAAGATTAATGCACTCCATGTTTCAAAATCATCGTAATTTTCAATTTTACCTTGATTCATCCATTTGATTTTAAGTGTGTCAGTTTCTTTTGCTTCTACACTATTTGAATCTACTCTGATTTTAAATACGACACCTAAATGAACTTCTCCTACTTCGTTCGTATCATCGTTAATAAAACCAATGTATTCCATGTTTTGTGTTTTGCTGCTGTTAAGACCGACTTCTTCTTCTAGCTCGCGTTGTGCGTTCACACGTAAGACTTCATTAATAGATTGTGCATCCATAACATCATTCATATGACCGCCGACACCAATTGATGACTGTCCATGCAGACGACTTTCACCGCCACCAGAAAGGCGTTCATATACTAATATTTCGCCCTTTTCGTTCTCTAATAAACAATATGAAATTAATTGTTTATATGTCGGATCTTCTTCCATATCACCGCGACGTTTCACTTCGTACTTGTCTAAGTTATCGAAAATCGCTTCCCCTGACGGATCATTTTTTGATAAGAAACCATTAAATGCGTCTTTTTCTTTGTTAAAAACAATTTCTCTTGGTACTACAATTATTCTTTCATCAAATTTCGACATGTGTTTCTCCTTTACTTTGTGTTTATGTACTTGTCTGTATTCTATCAAAGTTTTAAAATCAACGTAAAGTTGTATTAAAAAAACTCAATCATCAGTACGCTTATCTACCAATGATTGAGTATTGTAAATGAATTATTTTAAAGCTGCTTTAGCTTTTTCAACTAATTCGCCGAAAGCTTTGTCGTCTGAAATTGCAATTTCAGAAAGCATTTTACGGTTAATGTCGATGTCAGCTTGTTTTAAGCCATTCATTAATTTTGAGTAGCTTAAGCCGTGGTTGCGAGCTGCTGCATTGATACGAGTGATCCATAATTTACGGAAGTCACGTTTTCTTTGACGACGGTCACGGAATGCGTATTGACCTGATTTCATTACTTGTTGTTTAGCTACTTTATATAAAGTATGTTTAGAGCCGAAGTAACCTTTAGCTAATTTGATTACTTTTTTACGACGCGCTCTTGTTACTGTTCCACCTTTAACACGTGGCATATTGAATTCCTCCTTGGTTATATCTATAACTCTGATTATTTTTGATTTGTTTCAGGCGCTTTCTTTATTTCAAAGCTAAAGCTGACCTGTGTGTTTATCTCGTTAATAACTTATTTTTTGTAAGCTAATAATTGTGCTACACGTTTCATATCACTTTTAGAAACTAAAGCTGATTTACGTAATTGACGTTTTTGTTTAGTGCTTTTGTTTGCGAATAAGTGAGAAGTATAAGCTCTTGAACGTTTTAATTTACCTGAAGCAGTTCTTTTAACACGTTTAGCTGCTCCGCGGTGTGTTTTCATTTTAGGCATAATGAAATTCCTCCTGTAATATCTTTAAAAATTATTTTTCTGCTAGTGGTGCTAGCATAATAAACATTTGACGGCCTTCCATTTTAGGCTTTTGTTCAACTGTAGCGATATCTTTGCATTCACCTGCAAATTTCTCTAATACACGTTGACCAATTTCCTTATGAGTGATGGCACGTCCTCTGAAACGAATTGAAACTTTACATTTATCGCCTTTAGTTAAGAATTTGCGTCCTTGTTTCAACTTAGTTTGGAAATCATGTTCCTCAATTGTTGGACTTAAACGAATTTCTTTAACATTGATAACTTTTTGTTTTTTCTTCATTTCTTTTTCTTTTTTCTGTTGCTCGAATTTGTATTTACCGTAATCCATAATACGAGCAACAGGTGGTTTAGCGTTAGGCGCTACTACGACTAAATCTAAACCAACACGATCAGCCATTTCTAATGCTTCACGTTTTTGTTTAACACCGATTTGTTCACCGTCTTGACCAATGACACGAATTTCTCTTGCGCGAATTCTATCGTTAACTTGCGTTTGATCTTTTGCTATGGTTAACACCTCCGTTATATTTACGAAATATCCCAAGTAAAAAAGAGCGGACACAGAAGTGCCCGCTCTTTTCCATAAAGTCAACGTCATCATTGTAACGTTGTTTTGGACCTGCCAACAGCCTTAAGCGTCGCTACAGGTGAGAAGCGGGAAGCTTCTACTTGGTTCGTTTCGTATTCAACGTATACAATCATATCAACATTACAAGACAAAGTCAATTAAAATTTTTAACTTTATTTAAATTGGCTCATATCCACGTCTTGACTTAAGTCAACTTGTTTCAATGGAATTTTTTTAGTTTTATATCTGATTTTATGATACAAGAAGAATGCTAAGAAAACTGGAATACCCATGTAAGTGATAATGAAGCGATTGGGATCAAAATCACCTGTTTTAATGAAATCAACATCTTGGCCGATAATAACAATCACACATAAGATACCTGCGAATATCGGACCGAATGGGAACCATTTAGCTTTGTATTTCAATTCATGTTTATCATAATTTTGGACTTTAAATGCACGTCTGAATCGGTAGTGACTGATTGCAATACCAACCCATGCGATAAAGCCTGTCATACCACTTGCTGCAACGATGTATTCATATGCATCACCGCTTAAGCGTTGTATTAAGAAGATTAATACTGTTACGGCGCCAGTTGCGATTAATGCTAAGAATGGCACACCATGCTTTGTAGTTTTACCAAATGCTGATGCTGCAAGTTTATCTTTACTCATAGAGTACAACATACGTGTTGATGCGTACATACCAGAGTTACCTGCTGATAATACTGAAGTTAAGATAACTGCGTTCATAAATGATGCCGCAAACGCTAAACCAGCATTTTTAAATACTAATGTAAATGGTGATGTCGCGATGTTATCTTCTCCGCCCATCAATGCTGGATGAGTATAAGGAATAATCATACCAATTACAAAGATAGCTAAGATATAGAATAATAAAATTCTCCAGAATACTTGTTTAATTGCTTTTGGTACAGCACGTTCAGGATTTTCTGATTCCCCTGCTGTAATACCGATTAACTCTGTTCCTTGGAATGAGAAACCAGCAATTAAGAATACACCTAAGATTGATAATAAGCTTCCGCCTAAATTACCACCTAAAATCGGGCCGTCACCAGAAGTAAATGTTTCAAATCCGATGAATTTACCGCCCATGATACCGACAATAGTAAGTAAACCGATACCAATAAAGACAATAACTGTTATTACTTTAATTAATGCAAACCAATATTCACTTTCACCATACACTCTAACTGATAATGAGTTTAAAGCGAAGATGATGATAAGGAAGAGTACACTCCATGCCCATGCAGGAATGCCTTTCATTGGATCCCAGTACTGAATCACTTGCGCTGCAATAGTTACGTCAGCTGTTACAGTGATAACCCAGTTAAACCAATAGTTCCATCCTAAAGCAAAGCCTAATGATGGGTCTACAAATCGTGTTGCGTACGTACTGAATGAACCAGATACTGGTAAGTACGTTGCCATTTCTCCTAATGATGTCATCAAGAAGAACACCATAATACCGATAACTGCGTAGGCGATTAATGCGCCGAGTGGTCCAGCATCATGAATTGCACCGCCAGATGTAACGAATAATCCTGTTCCGATACATCCCCCGATGGCGATCATGGAAATATGACGGTCTTTCAGACCTCTTTGGATGCCTGCATCCTGATTAGATTGATTGTTCATAATCGATTCCTTTCTTTAGTATAGAGGCTTGCATGAATACAAAAAATGATGGCCGCTACAGATATGCGACCATCACTTGAAATTTATCATATACGGTAGCACATCACATTATGTGACAGTCCAGTTCCTATTCGGAAACTGACCCAAAATACAATAGTTATGGCTATTGTAAATTTCGGCATCTTTGCCTTTAACTTATTCAACCTACGCTCCAATAAAGCTTCTGATAAGCAACTCATCAAAGATGCAACCTCTAACACTTTTTTAATATTTAATTAACTACATTGTAATATACCTTAATTCAAGACTGATTTCAAGGTCTTAATTCGAACGTTGTTTTTTTAGACGAATTTCATCGACTAAATTCCAGATGAATTCATCTTTTTCTACAGTTTCTTGATCTTTAGAACCGTATTTACGCACGTTCACTTCATTGTTTTCAATTTCTTTGTCTCCAATTACAAGTTGATATGGGATTTTATGCATTTGTGCTTCACGGATTTTATATCCCATTTTTTCATTACGATCATCAATTTCTACACGCACACCTTGTGATTTTAATTCATCTTGGATTTGACGTGCATAATCATAATGTAAGTCCACATTAACTGGGATGATTTCAACTTGCATTGGTGCTAACCAAGTTGGGAAAGCCCCTTTAGTTTCTTCAGTTAAGAATGCTACGAAACGTTCCATAGTTGATACCACACCACGGTGGATAACTACTGGACGGTGTTCTTCACCATCTTTACCGATATAAGCTAAGTCGAAACGTTCTGGTAATAAGAAGTCAAGTTGAACTGTTGATAAAGTTTCTTCTTTACCCATAGCTGTTTTAACTTGAACGTCTAATTTAGGACCGTAGAATGCCGCTTCACCTACCGCTTCTTCATACGGTAAGTTCATTTCATCTACTGCTTCTTTCAACATTGCCTCAGCTTTGTTCCACATTTCATCATCATCGAAATATTTCTCTGTATCTTCTGGATCACAATAGCTTAAACGGAAGCTGTAGTTTTCGAAACCAAAGTCTTTGTATACTTCTTGAACTAATTCAACTACACGTTTGAACTCTTCTTTAATTTGATCTGGGCGTACGAAGATGTGTGCGTCATTTAAAGTCATACCACGTACACGTTGTAAGCCTGATACCGCACCACTTGCTTCATAACGATGCATTGTACCTAATTCAGCAATACGAATTGGTAATTCTCTGTATGAATGTGGTTTATTTTTATAAATCATCATATGGTGTGGGCAGTTCATCGGACGTAATACCATTTCTTCAGTTTCGTCCAATTTCATTGGTGGGAACATGTCATCTTGGTAATGATCCCAGTGTCCTGAAGTTTTATATAAGTCAACATTAGCTAAAACAGGTGTATAAACATGGTCATAGCCTAAACTAACTTCTTTATCTACGATGTAACGTTCAATTTCACGACGAATTGTTGCACCGTTTGGTAACCATAATGGTAAACCAGCGCCTACTAATTGACTGTTCATAAATAAGTCTAATTCTTTACCGATTTTACGGTGGTCACGTTCTTTACGTTCTTCAAGCATTTTTAAATGTGCTTTTAATTCTTTTTTATCAAAGAACGCTGTACCATAAATACGTTGTAACATTTTATTGTTGCTGTCACCGCGCCAATATGCACCTGCTGTAGATAATAGTTTGAACTCTTTGATTTTTGAAGTAGATGGTACGTGTACACCACGGCATAAGTCAGTGAATTCACCTTGTGTATATAGTGTCACATTTTCATCTTCAGGAATTGCATCGATTAATTCTTGTTTATACGGATCGTCTTTAAAGAAGTCTTTCGCTTCATTACGGCTGACTACTTTACGTTCAATTTTATGATTTTCATTTACAATTTGTTTCATTGTTTTTTCGATTTCAGGGAAATCATCTGAAGAAATTTTAGCATTAGTATCGAAATCATAGTAGAAACCGCCTTCAATGACAGGACCTACACCGAATTTCACGTCGCCATACAAACGTTTTAATGCTTGTGCCATTAAATGCGCTGTAGAGTGACGTAACACTTCAAGTGCTTCTTCACTGCCAGGAGTTACGATTTCAATTGATCCATCTTCTTCAAGTGGACGAGTCAAATCAACCATTTGTCCATTAAATTTACCTGCTACTGCTTTTTTTCTTAACCCAGGACTGATTGATTGTGCGATTTCTTCAGTAGTAATGCCTTTATCAAATTCAGAACTGTTGCCATCTGGAAATGTAATACTAATTTTGTCCATTCATAAACGCCTCCATTTATAATCTTCACGTAAAACAAAAAGAACCCCGCCCTATAAAGGGACGAGGTTCTCGTGATACCACCCTAGTTTAAGAAACAGAACATTCCCATGATACTGTTTCTCATCTCTGCATAAGATAACGGTCTTGAGCCGGATATCCATTACGAATATCATTTATCTAAAAGGGAGTAACATATTAGTATGTTAACTGCTTTCTCATCATCAGCAATTTTCTGTATAACAGTGAAAAACATGTCATATCCTTTAATGTTTACGTTGATTTAGATTTAATTCTATTATAACTCATTTTCAAAAAATATCAATCATCACGATAATTCTCGCCGACTAATTCATAGGGTTCTGCTAAAGATTTAATACGTTCCATAATTCTAGCAGCTTTTGTCTGTTCAGAGCCATCTCGCGTCATCGCTAAATGGTGTTCTAAAGCTTTGAAATCAAAGTTTGAGCTAAAGAATGTCGGCAACTCTTGTACCATTCTATAATGCAGTAATGGTCCGATGACTTCGTCACGCACCCAAGGTGTGACTTCTTCTGCACCGATATCATCTAGCATGAGGATATTCGCTTCTCTGACCACTTGTAATTTACGTTCAAATGAACCATCTTTAAATCCATTTTTTAACGTACGGATGAATTCAGGTAGGTATACAATCGTTGAAGGAATCAGTTTGGACTTCAATTGATTGGCAATCGCACCTAAAATAAAGGATTTACCTGTACCAAAAGAACCATATAAATATAAACCTTTAACACTTTCTCCTCTTACGATTGCTTTGCATAATTCATCAGCTTTCATAGCTACATTTAAACGTTCACGATTATCCATATAAATATCTGCTAATTTAGCATCTAACGTATCTCTCTGCATATGATGTGAAGTGATTAAATGTGCTTCTCGTTGTTCTTGATCGTGTTTGATTTTGCATGGACATGGAAGGTATTTGATTTTAATTCTGTTATGT
Source organism: Staphylococcus sp. HMSC056G08 (assembly GCF_001812305.1). Lineage (NCBI taxonomy): Bacteria > Bacillati > Bacillota > Bacilli > Caryophanales > Staphylococcaceae > Staphylococcus > Staphylococcus sp. HMSC056G08. Next base: position 3,454 of record NZ_KV808544.1, on the reverse strand, counting down.
TCAATATAGAGTTCAGGTACATGACCTTTAACAAAGTTAGGACAATCTTTGAATTCATGGCCATCATAATGTTTTTGCTGGTCTTTATATTCTTGCAAAATATTCAAGTCTTCTTCAATCATCCGATTCGTTACTTCAGATTGATGTTCTTCTAGGAAGCGTTTAACGTCAGGATCATTAATTACATCTCTTTTGATTTTCTCAAATCTTTTTTGAAAATCTGGAGATGTCTGCATGATATTACTGAAACGTTTCATATTATTCATCCTCCTTCCATGTTTCTTTTAAGTGTTGTAAAAAGGCTGCACTATCTTGCGCGAGAGATTGGTCGGTTGAAGCGGATGAACGTTTTTCACCTTTCTTACGACGTTTTTCATGTTCCCGATTCAACAGCCAATCAGGTGTAATCTCTTTCGATACAGAATTTCTTCTATTATTAAAGCGTTTTGGACCGCTTTGTTGTTGATAACTTTTAGTTTGACGTTCTTGTTCATCCTTTTTCAACTTCATCACATGATGATAGGCTTCTTCTGCAGAACTGATTTCCAATTTTTTCCAGTTTGATGCAATCTCTAATATATACTTTTTAGTCAATTTCATCCCACTGTTTAACATGGCGTATTGTAATAACATATTAATTACACCAAACGGTAATTGTTCTCGCACGATTATGTCTTCTATCATATATTTTTGTTGAGGTGTCGGTTCTGAACCCGACCACCCTGTCAACATATCAATCGGACTTAAATTATCCATTAATTTAAACCATTGTTTAAACTCTTCATCTGTTTGAGGAATAGAATTGATTTCTATTTGTGCCTCTTCAACAGTTTCTGGTCGAACAGGTTCTGCTTGCGCCTCTAAAGACGGCAATTGATTTTCGTGTTCAATCGCATAAAACGCACGCGCTTGTTTACGTAACTCTTCAAACGAAATTTTTTGTGCACTTGTCAGCGATTTTAAAATCAAATTCTTCATCCCTTCCGGCGTTATACCGTATAGCACAGCGAGTTGTGTAATGAGATGTTTCGTTTTTTCTTCTATTATTTCTGCACTGACAAAATGATTGCTTAGTAATTGATACAACAATTCGAAGTCAAAGTGAACACGGTCTAAGTTCATACCATCGTATTTTTGTGTTTCTGTTATTTGATGTGTCGTATCTACCTTATCTAACGCATGATTTGGTACTTTAAAAACATCTGTAAAATTTCTTGTCACTTCATGATAATTTGATAAATCAACTTGTGTCGATTCAAAATAACGACGTAATTCATGGAAACGTTTACCCTCAACTTCTTTATAGAGATAAACAGATAACATAGGATCATTGAAAAATGTTTTTGGTGATGGCGGATCGACTAACAAATACACAAATTGTGATTGATTTTCATCATGTTTTGCATAGGTTTTAATCAGTCCAATCGCTTCCAAACGATTCATTTCTTCTCTGAATTGACCTAGGTTTAATTTCAACTCACTCATAATCACATAATGTGTATAGTCTTTTTGTTGTTTAACCTCTGCAAACTGAGAAAGATAATGATACACACCGATGGCTGTTGTACCGATAAGTGGTGTAAACAAACGGTTCAATACTTCGAGTTGAGATGCAGAAAGTTTTTGTGCTTGCAGCACTTTGAATGGATCTTGCGGACGTAATCCAAAGTCATTTTGACTCAACTTCATCAAGATTCACTCCGTTTATTCTTTTCTTGTAAGATGCCTTGCATAGATTCAAGCAATTGATCGACATCTTTAAATTCTTTATATACAGAGGCGAATCTTACATAGGATACTTGATCCACATGCATTAATAAATTCATCACATGTTCGCCAATTTCTCTTGAAGAAACCTCTGCATGGCCTTCATCTCTTAAACGCCATTCTACTTTATTTGTAATATCTTCAAGCTGTTGATAACCGACTGGTCTCTTTTCACACGAACGAACGAGCCCATTCAATATTTTGTCACGTGAAAACTGCTCACGTGTGCCATCTTTTTTCACTACGATAAGCGGACTCATTTCAATATGCTCAAATGTAGTAAAACGAGTGCCGCAATTTTCACATTCACGACGTCTGCGAATGGCATTGGCTTCATCAGCATGTCTAGAATCTATCACACGAGAATGCGTAGAATTACATTTAGGGCATTTCATTCATTTTCACCTCTTTAATTGATTACGCCTATTATACTATAAAAGTGCAAGTCACAAAAGAAAGGAAGCCAGCACATAAAAAAACCAGTTAATCAGAGCCCTACTTCTGATTAACTGGTTAAAAATTTATGACAGCAGTTTCAATTAAGCTGTTGCTTTTTCTTTTGTTTTTAACAATTCACCAATTTGAACTGCAATATCAACAACGCGGTTAGAATAACCCCATTCATTGTCGTACCATGCAATCACTTTAACTTTCTTGTCATCCATTACAAGCGTTGACATTGAATCAACGATTGCTGAGTTAGGGTTTGTGTTAAAGTCAACTGATACAAGCGGCTCATCTGAAACAGCTAATACGCCTTCTAAGTCAGCATCTTCAAATGCTTTGTTGACTTGCTCAGCTGTTACATCTTCTTTTAAGTCTACTACTAAGTCTACTAATGAAACGTTTTTAGTAGGAACACGAAGTGCCATACCATGTAATTTACCTTCTAATTCAGGTAAAACTTCTTTCAATGCTTTTGCAGCACCTGTTGAAGTTGGGATAATACTTTCGTTACAAGAACGCGCACGGCGTAAATCTTTGTGTGGGTTATCAATATTTTTTTGGTCGTTTGTAATCGCATGTACTGTAGTCATTAAACCGTTTTCGATTCCAAAGTTGTCGTTTAATACTTTTGCTACTGGACCGATACAGTTTGTCGTACATGAAGCATTACTAAAGATATCGAATTCTTCAACATCTAAGCTGTCATCGTTAACGCCTTTAACAACCATTTGTACGTGACCGCCTTTTGAAGGACCTGTTAATAAGACTTTTTTAGCGCCTGCTTTAATATGTGCATCCGCTTTGTCTCCGTGATTAAATTTCCCAGTCGCTTCTATGACAATATCAATATCTAAATCTTTCCAAGGTAAATTTTCTGGATTACGATCTGAAACTAATTTAATATCATGACCATCAATACGAATACCATTTTCTGTCGGTTCTACATCACCGTCATATTTACCATGTGTTGTATCGTATTTTACTAAATGTGCAATCGTTTCTGGAGGATAACTCGCATTAATTGCCACTACATTTAAATCATCATTTTTAGAAGCAATACGCAAAACCATGCGCCCAATGCGTCCCATTCCATTAATTGCAATATTCGTTGTCATAAAAAGCACCCCTCGTTTTATATGTGTTATACTTTATGGAATCAGTATAACATATTCACGTTAAAATGAAAGCGTTTTAGCAAAATAATTAAAAAAAGGCTCTATACTATTTAGGACTGGTGATA
>NZ_KV808543.1:3315-22959 GCF_001812305.1 Staphylococcus sp. HMSC056G08 | reverse complement strand
TTTATTTTGGACTGTATTTATGTCCCAGCCCCTTTTGTATTTGGTAGGGTCGGCTACTTATGGTAAAAAATCCTCTTTATTTAAACTTTTAAATTAAAATTGTCAGAGTGTCTTTTGAAAGAGTAATAAATAATCATACTTAACTCGATTACTTTCTTTTAATTTAGGACAATATGTGTCCCGTTTCTTCTATATAATGAAATTATATATTCAAATATACAAAGAGGAGCAAGCTATCTATGAAATTTAAACATGTATTGACTACCGCTGCAGCACTTTCAATATTATTGGCAGGTTGCGGCTCAAATGAAAAACAAGAAGATACGCAAAAACACGAAGAAAAAGAAAAAACAAATCATCAAAAAGCAGAGAAAAAAGAAAATACACAGCATGAACAAACAACAAAACATGAAAAATCACATACTCATAAACAAACGACAGAACAAGCTGTCAGCCAACTGACACCACAAGAAAAGGTCGCTTTGGCGTTATACGCACCTAAATCAGCTGAATTTACAGTGACAGCAAATGAATTATTAAACCACAGCTATGTCCAAAACACGAATGGCGGTTCGCGACAACGAGAAATTCAACAATTAACACTTTATACAGGTAGTTCTGAAATCGTAACTAATAAACCTCAAAATATGGTGATTTATGGCACAACTAACTCTAAAGGTCCATTTGCGGCAGTTATTGGTGTGAGTGATACACAAGTGCTGGTATCAGGGACACAAGGTATCAATCCATATCAACAGTTAGCAAACATGGGAGCAGTTTATAATCTTAAAGATCTATATAAACAATACAAAGATGAACCGAACTTTAAACAAGTAGCAAATTTAATCCGAATCACAAATCAAGATGCACAATCAGCAGCACAAGAAAGTAACAGTAATTCAAGCTCTGAAAGTCATTCATCATCTTCTGAAGGTAAAGTCACACGTGCGAATGTGATTGATAAAGTAGAAGAATATGAAGGTCACAAACTAGATACAAGCACGTATACGTATAAAGAACCTGAACAAAAGAGTGATGGAAGCTGGGGCTTCTCATTTGTAGATAAATCAGGTGATTTAGCAGGATCATACATTGTGAATGCGGATGGTTCAGTGGAGAAATTTGATTCAAAAGGCCAACCTGAATAAAGAATATTGACTCTACAGCTTTCATTGAGCTGTAGAGTTTTTTATTTTAACTTAAATTGATAAATGTCAGAATTTTTAGTACAATAAAAGTCATTAAAACTTATCTAGAGAAGTAGAGGGAATTGGCCCGATGACGCTTCAGCAACAGAAGATCCAGGCATTGAATCTGACTGTGCTACATCCAACAAGTATAACTTGAAAGATAGGTGCCATATATATAGAAAGCTATATGTCGCTTATAGGTGATATATAGCTTTTTTAATAGGCGCATCAAACAAAGGGGGAACTTAAATGGTGATTTCAAGAAGATTAGCGAAGATACCAGATAGTTATTTCGGAAAAACAATGGGGAGAAAGATAGAACATGGTCCGCTTCCTCTCATCAATATGGCAGTAGGCATCCCAGATGGGGAAACACCTAAAGGAATTGTCGATGAATTTGCGAACGCATTACGTGTGCCTGAAAACCAAAAGTACGGTGCGTTTCATGGTAAAGAAAGCTTTAAGCAAGCGATTGTTGATTTCTATAAACGACAATATAATGTTGAATTGGATAAAGATGATGAAGTCTGTATTTTATATGGCACAAAGAATGGATTAGTAGGTTTGCCGAATTGTATTGTTAACCCTGAAGATTACGTTTTATTGCCAGATCCAGGTTATACAGATTACCTAGCAGGGGTGTTGTTCGCAGATGCGAAACCTTATGCGTTAGAGTTAGAACCACCATATTATCAACCTGACTTTGATAAAGTGACAGGGGAAGTCTTAAGTCAGACTAAATTGATTTATTTAACGTATCCTAATAACCCGACTGGATCAACTGTTACACAAGATGTCTTTGATGATGTAGTTCAAAAGTTCAGAGGTACACAAACGAAAATTGTACATGATTTTGCCTATGCAGCGTTCGGTTTTGATCATAAAAATCCAAGTATCTTACAGACAGCTGGAGGCAAAGAAGTCGCAATCGAGGTGTATTCACTTTCTAAAGGCTATAATATGTCTGGCTATCGTGTCGGTTTCGCAGTCGGCAACAAAGATGTGATTCAAGCTTTGAAGAAATATCATACACATCACCATGCGGGTATGTTTGGTGCGCTTCAAGATGCGGCGACATTTGCGCTTAACAACTATGATTATTTCTTAGATAAACAAAGTGAAGTCTTTAAAGCACGTCGCGATCGTTTCACTGCGATTTTAGATGAAGGAAACATCCCTTATGAACCGATGACAGGTGGCATCTTCTTATGGTTGAAAGCACCAAAAGGATATGACGGAGAACAATTTGTGGAATTCTTACTTCAAGATCAATCTATTTTAGTGGCGCCAGGTATTCCATTTGGTGAAAATGGACGTCATTATGTAAGGGTGTCTCTTGCGTTAGAGGATGAGCAATTAGATGAAGCGGCGAAGCGGTTGAAATCACTTAGTGCGATGTACAAAGAATAATCTTTTATTTAAGTAGTGAATAAAATCCCTCATAACGTTGTTATAGAGACGTTTATACGTATATTATTGATTATAAGAAGTTTCAAAAGGTGTTATGCTATTACTGTAATAAAAACACTCAGGAACTCTGGAAAGTAGCTGAGTGTAAAAATGTTAGGCGTATGGTCTAAGCCATATTCTACCTAGGCTTATGAGATAGTCGATTGTGCTTTAACACAATCGGCTATTATTTATTATCTTTTAAACAAAAATGAAGCACTGAATATAAAGTTTTTTGTTCACGGGGTGGTGGGACATGTACTTTATATTCAGTGCTTTTTTATAAGTAGTAAAAAGGAGTATAGTGATTACCCATTATCGGGAGAGTGGGTAATCGGAATTTACATACTATTTTGTATCGGGTTCAAAATAGTAACATTTATGAAAAGAATTGTTCTTATCGGGTTAAGAACAGTGGCGATTCATTGCCCCAATTCCTGTGGACCCAGGGCAATGTAGCCAACTTTTATTGTATTTACTCATAACTTTTAAAGGAGTTTCGTTTTTAAGATTTAATAATGGCTGCATGTCATGGATGATCGCGGGTCCATGACTATGCGTTTGGCTTAATCGCAAATGCACGGACCGGGAATCCTGGCGCATCTGCCGGTTTTGGACATATTGTATAAATCACTGCGCCTCGTTCTGGGAGGCGGTCTAAATTCGTTAGGAGCTCAATTTGGTACGTGTCTTGTCCGAGTACATAACGTTCACCGATTAAGTCGCCGTGTTTTGCGACATCGACTGAAGCGTCTGTATCGAATGTTTCATGACCGACTGAACGTACACCGCGTTCTTCAAGTAAGAATTGTAATGCATCGAGTGACCATCCGGGTGCGTGAGGGTTACCTTCGGCATCTTTATTCTCAAATTGCTCCACATTCGGCCAACGGTGTGACCAATCACTGCGGAATGCGACGAACGTATCAGGTTCGATTCGGCCATGTTGTGCTTCCCACTCAAGTAAATGATCGCGAGTTAAACGGAAATCGGGGTTTTCCGCAACTTCTTTAGAGTAATCAAGTACGATAAGCGGTAACACTAATTCTTTCAAATCTAATTCATGTAAATATCTTCTGTTTTCGACAAAGTGGATGGGGGCATCGATATGTGTGCCATATTGTGTGGCAACACTCCATCTTTGTACAAAATAACCATCTTCTGCAACGGTACTGATTGTATCAATATATGCAGCTTCTAATGCGCTGAAATGTGGGCTGTCTGTGTCAAAGGTATGGGTTAAATCGACCCATTCACTTTCTTTTAGACTTTTCAGCTGATCCCATAAAGGATAACTCATTATAAACACCTCATGACTGCTTAAAATTGTAGGGCTGATATAAGTGTATTTACGAGTGAGTTTTAAGACTGCGGGCTCACTCGTAAATCACTCATGACAAGTGAATTAAGCTGTTTCTTGTCCTTCTTTGTTTCTTAATTTTTTAACTGCTGAAACTAATACTGTTAATGCTTCTTTTACTTGATCTTCGTTACGTGTTTTCAAACCGCAGTCTGGGTTAACCCAGAATAATGAACGGTCGATTTCTTGTAAACCACGGTTGATTGCGACTGTGATTTCTTCTTCAGTCGGGATACGTGGACTGTGGATATCATATACACCTAATCCGATACCTAAATCATACGTTACATCCTCGAAGTCTTTGATTAAAGCACCATGGCTGCGTGATGTTTCGATTGAGATAACATCTGCATCCAAGTCGTGGATAGTATGGATGATTTCGCCGAATTGAGAATAGCACATATGCGTATGGATTTGCGTCGCATCTGACACTGAAGATGTTGCTAAGCGGAATGAACGTAACGCTTGTTTCAAGTATTCTTCATGGTATTCAGAGCGTAATGGTAAACCTTCACGTAATGCTGGTTCATCTACTTGGATAATTTTTATGCCTGCATCTTCTAATGCTAAAACTTCTTCGTTGATAGCTAAAGCGATTTGGTCTTGTACTTCATGGCGTGGGATGTCTACACGTTCGAATGACCAGTTTAAGATAGTTACAGGACCAGTCAACATACCTTTTACAGGGTGGTCAGTTAAGCTTTGCGCATAAGCTGTTTCTTCCACTGTGATTGGTTTAGTCCATTTAACATCTCCATAGATAACTGGTGGTTTAACAGCACGAGATCCGTATGATTGAACCCAACCGTATTTTGTAACTAAGAAGCCTTGTAAACGTTCACCGAAGAACTCAACCATGTCATTACGTTCGAACTCACCATGTACAAATACATCTAAGCCGATATCTTCTTGGATTTGAATCCAGCGTGCGATTTCATCGCGTAAGAATTGGTTATATTCTTCATCACTAATACGTTGGTTTTTCCAGTCAGCACGTTTTTTACGAACTTCTTTCGTTTGTGGGAATGAACCAATTGTAGTTGTTGGTAATTCTGGTAATTTTAAGCGTGCATCTTGAACTTTTTTACGTTCAGGGAATGCTGACTCACGTTGTGTACGTACGCTGTCAAAGTCGTATTCAAGGTTTTTGAATGCTTGGTTTTGGAAGCGCTCGTAAGCTGCTTTTAATTTATCGTATTTTTCGCTGTCTCCATTATTGATAACACGTTTTAAGGCGTCTAATTCGTCTAATTTTTCAGTTGCGAAGCTTAAACCTTCTTCAATTGATTCATCTAATTCTTCATCGTCTAATGAAACAGGAACATGAAGTAATGAAGATGATGGTTGGATAACTAACTCATCAGTATAGTTTTCTAAAGTTTCAATCAATTCTTTTTTCGCTTCGATATCTGCAGCCCATACATTACGGCCATCAATAATACCTGCGTATAATGCTTTGTCTTTAGATAATTTACCTGCTTTGATTTGTTCAAGGTTTTTACCGCCGTCATGTACGAAGTCTAAACCGAAACCTTTAACAGGTAAGCTATTCACAAAGTCTAAATCTACATGTTCGAAATAAGTTTGGATGACTAATTTATCAGCTAACCCTGCTTTGTCGAAGTATTCATAGACGTGACGTGTAACGTCTTGTAATTGTTCTGCATCATCAGTTACTAATACAGGTTCGTCGATTTGAATGTATTCAGCACCTGCATCAACAAGTGATTGTAATACTTCTTTGTATAATGGAAGCAATGCTTCAACTTTCTCTTCAAATGTTTGATCGCCGCCGCGTGATAATTGAACGAATGTTACAGGACCTAAAATCACTGGGTGTGCATTTACGTTTAATTGTTTAGCGAATTCGAAACGTTCTAATAAAACGTTGCGGTTTAATTTAGGTTCTACGTTGTCCCATTCAGGTACGATGTAGTGATAGTTTGTGTTGAACCATTTAATTAAGGCACTTGCGACATTTTCTTTTGTACCACGTGCGATATTGAATAATAAATCATCGTTGACTTCTTGACCTTGGAAACGTTCTGGGATGATGTTGAATAATAATGATACGTCTAATACGTGGTCATATAATGAGAAGTCTCCAACAGGTACGCTGTCGATACTGTAGTGTTTTTGTAATAATAAGTTTTCTTTATGCAGGTCGTTTAATGTTGTTGTTAATTCATCATAGTTTGTTTTACCTGCCCAGTAACTTTCGATTGCTTTCTTCCATTCTCTCTTGCGTCCTAAACGTGGGAATCCGATATTAGCTGTTGTAATTGTCATATTATTGCCTCCTGATTTTTTGCAGTTTGTTTTTTAAAGTAATGTGTAAGTTCGAGTGAAAAGTCTACTTGTTCAAATGGTGTAATGATATAGAGTCCATTAAAGTGTTTGATAACTTCATCTATCAATTTGCGACAGATGCGCAAGCTCAGTTCTTTGGTTTTTTGTTTATCATCTTTAACCGCTTCGAACTGATCTAATATTTCATCTGGCAATGAAATGCCAGGGACTTCATTGTGTAAGAATGTTGCATTTCTATAACTTGTTATTGGCATGATACCGATAAAGAATGGGGTATCAAGATGTGCTGTCTTTTCAGCAATTTCTTGAATACGCTCGACAGTGTAGACAGGCTGTGTAATGAAGTAACTCATACCGCAGTCTACTTTTTTGTCTAAGCGTTTCACCGCTGCTTCCATCTTGCGGACGTTCGGGTTGAACGCACCGGCAATATTGAAGTTCGTTTTCGTTTTCAATGCGCCGCCGTCAATATTAAGTCCTTGGTTGAAACGAACAGCGAGTTCAGTTAAACCTCTTGAATTTACATCATAAACATTCGTCGCACCTGGCAGATGCCCCACCTTAGATGGGTCACCTGTAATCGCGAGTATCTCGTTAATACCAAGCAGTGATAAGCCGAGTAAGTGAGATTGTAAACCGATTAAGTTCCTGTCTCTGCAGGTAATGTGGACCAGCGGTTCAATGTTGTAATTCTGCTTAATAATACTAGCTGCTGCGATGTTGCTAACGCGTACCGTTGCGAGTGAGTTATCTGCAAGTGTGATAGCGTCGACTTTCGCTTTGTCTAGTTTTGTGACATTCGCAAAGAATTTCGTTGTATCTAAGTGCTTTGGTGTATCTAGTTCAACGATGACTGTCGGACCAGCTTTGACTTTAGTCGTTAAGTTATTCTTTTTGACCGGAATAGAAGGGTAATTACTTTTTCTTCTGATCGGAATAACTTTCTTTTCTAAAGTTGGTTTTAAGCCTTCAACCGCTTGCTTGATGAAGCGGATATGTTCAGGTGTAGTACCGCAACAACCGCCGATTAAGTGTACGCCTTCTTTCACTAGCGTTTCAGCTATCTTACCGAAGTAAGAAGCGTTGTCGCTGTAGTGAATCGTAGAATCTTCAAAGTCTAAGAGACTAGCGTTCGGGTAACATGAGAGAATCGCATGTTGCGGAATCTCAATATGTGTGAAAGATTGTTGCATATGGTGCGGACCGTGATGGCAATTCAAGCCGATAACGTCTGCGCCTTCTGCTTCAACTTGTTTAAGTGCTTCGTTAATTTCTGTTCCATCTTGCAAGTAGTTGGTGCTTGAAGCAGTTAACTGTGCGATAACTGGAATATTATACTTTTTCTTCGTCGCTCTGATCACCTGCAAGAGTTCGTTTAAATCGTAATAAGTTTCAAAGAGGAGTGCGTCAACACCCTCGTCAATCAGTGTTTCAATTTGAATATCTGTGTGATACAAAATCGTCGATAGCGACAAGTCATTTTGTTTCACGCCTTTAAAACCTCCGACAGTTCCTAAAATAAACGTGTCTTCATTGGCTGCTTGTTTCGCTATTCTGACACCGGCACGTGTGATGTCTCTTACTTGATGTTCTAATCCGAAAGCTTGAAGCTTTTCGAAGTTGGCACCGTAAGTATTGGTTTGAATGACATTCGCACCAGCTTCAATGTAAGATCGATGAATTTGTTCGATTTTCTTTGGATGTGTAAGATTATATGCTTCAGGGCAAGTATCGATCCCTTCAGAGTAGAGAATCGTTCCTATTGCACCGTCAGCTACTAATACGTTCTTGCTCAAAGTTTGTAGAAACCGGCTCATAGTATGCTTCCTCCAATGCTGCTTCAAAATCTGCAATCAACTCGTCTGGGTCTTCTAAGCCCACACTCAGTCTCAAGAGATCGAACGTAATTCCGCGTTCGTTACGCACATCTTCTGGAACAGAAGCATGTGACATTGTGGCTGGATGAGAGACGATAGTTTGAATACCGCCTAGGCTGACTGCGATTTGCGGTATTTTTAATGCTTTCGCAAATGTCGGTACCTTTTCTGCTTCGCTTAATCTGAAGCCAAGTACTGCACCGCCATTTTCAGCTTGGCGTTGATTGATTTCATCATTTCCTGGGTAATATACATCAGTAATTTCAGGACGTGATTTTAAGAATTCAACAATCTTTTCAGTGTTTTTCACTGATTGATTCCATCGTACATAAAGCGTTTTAAGATGCTTTGTCAGTGTCCAGCTGTCTTGAGCTGATAATCCGCTTCCTAAAGTGTTTTGTAAGAATTGTAATGATTCTGCAACTTCCGCGTTGTTTGTTACAACTGCCCCTGCAATTAAGTCACTGTGGCCGCTTAAGAATTTAGTGGCACTATGAATCACAATGTCAGCACCTAAATGCAATGGCTTTTGTGATAGGGGTGTTAAGAATGTATTGTCGACTGAAACAAGGATATTATGTTTCTTTGCGACATCCGCAATGGCTTGAATATCTGTCACTTTAAATAATGGATTTGACGGTGTTTCCAGATGAATTAGTTTCGTATTTTCCTGAATCGCTTGTTCAACTGCTAATGGGTTTGTCGTATCTACTGCTGTGACTTCGATATTAAATCCTGGTAAAACATGTTCGCATAAGCGGTATGTCCCACCGTAAACATCATTCGGAATAATTAAGTGATCTCCTGATTTCAGTAAGAAGAAAACTGCTGAAATTGCTCCGATTCCTGAGTTATAAGCGATACCGTACTCGGCATCTTCAAGTGCTGCAAGCTTTTCTTCTAACAATGCTCGGTTCGGGTGGCCTGATCTTGCGTAATCGTAAGGGACCTCTGAACCAATCAATGCTGTCGGGAAAGTCGATGAGTCATAAAGTGGCGGGTTGGCTGCTAAAATGTGCGGGAATTGATGATACTTAATTAAATTTGTTTCTGATGATAGTGACATACATATACACTCCTTTAGTTATTGAGATTGCTTTTGGCTGCGGAAGTTCTGGAACTAAGGAGGGAAGCTGACCACGAAAAAAAAAGCTTCCGTCCTTTAAACCCGAAAAAAGATTCGGATGTAAAGGACGAAAGCTTGAGCTTCGCGGTACCACCTTAATTCGCTGCTTTATTGCTAAAGCAACCTCTTCCAGTACGCTAAATCTGTTCATGGCAGCTACTGAAGGTCGGTTCCGTTATATGTATCAGCTGTTGCTGTAAATAACAATAACGTGTGCGTCATTCCAGTACGCCATTATGCAAAAATGTTAATACTGTAGCGCTATAACGGGCGCCCCCGTTGATGCCTCATATCGACACCACCACTCCAAGGCCATTTTCAAACTTTCTTTCTGTGCTTCCTTTCAGCGGACAGAAGCTCTCTGTGTCAGCAGTGTAAGTTCTACTTTCCTTATTATCGTGTTTCAAGACGATATTCAATTGTTTCTCTTTCGTGTTGAAAGGTTTGTTTTTTGTTGATGACCACATTGTATATTGGTTCTGTTTTGTTTGTCAACAGAATTTTCAGAATAGTAGTTTTTTACTGACAATTAAAAACGAGAGAAACATAAGCGTATCAAGGGTTGGACGTTGCTGAAAAATTTTTAAAATTTTTTTGAATCAAGCCATTTTTCAGTCATTATTTTTCAATTTGAGAATGAAAATTCCTTTATTGCATTCATGATTTTCCTTACAATAAGAGAGGAGCAAAAATTAAAAATGTAACACTATTTTAGTGACGAAAGTGAGGTGACTGGAACGTGCGTGACATAACAAATGAGAACGATGGACATGTAGAATATATCGATTTAGATGCAATTCGGCCAAACCCTTATCAGCCTAGAAAACATTTTGATCAGGAAAAATTAGCAGATCTCGCAGCTTCTATTCGTGAACATGGCGTCTTACAACCGATTATCTTACGCAAAACGGTGCAAGGTTACCATATTGTCGTAGGTGAACGCCGTTTCAGAGCCTCTCATTTAGCAGGCTTGAACTCAGTGCCAGCGATAGTCAAAGAGATGTCTGATGCTGAGATGATGGAACTCGCCATTATAGAGAACCTGCAGCGGGAAGATTTGAATGCGATTGAAGAAGCGGAAAGTTATCGTAAGCTGATGGATGATTTACATATCACACAAAAAGAGGTGGCTGAACGTTTAGGTAAATCCCGTCCTTATATCGCGAATATGTTGCGATTGTTGAATTTACCGTCTGCTGTCGCCGAGTGGGTAAAAGACGGCAAATTATCAGGTGCGCATGGTCGCACATTATTAATACTAAAAGACGAAACCAAAATGAAACAAATCGCTAAACAAGTCATGAAAGAAGCGTGGAGTGTGCGTTACTTAGAACAATACATTGCAGAGCTGACTTCACCTACTTCAGAAGATGATGCTAAGAAAAAGACAAAGAAACCGCGCATGATTAAACGGCAGGAACGCTTGCTTAAAGAGCGCTTTGGTACCAATGTAGCCATCACAACTAAGCGAAATAAAGGACAAATCACTTTTGAATTCAAATCAGAAGAAGAATTTAAGCGTTTGATTCAACAATTACACAGTGAAACATAAGAAAATATGTTGTATTCATGGTAAAATATATAATTGTTGTGAAATGACAGGAGGACGAACTTTTGAATACGTTTTGGAATACAATGCAAGGTGTTTTCAACTCACTCGTTGAGCCGTTTACAAAGCCTGAAACGTACGCAATGATACTCAACAAGCTCATCATGATTGTCATCTACGTAGTCGTTGCGATGATTATTATCAACTTGGTCAATAAGTCGATTGATCAGTTCTTTAAACTACAAAACCGCAATGCACATGGTAGAAAACGATCTCATACATTAAGTGCGATGTTGAAGAATATTGTGCGTTATGTCGTATGGTTTATTGTATTAACAACGATATTAGGTAAATTCGGAATTAGTGTCACAGGATTATTAGCCGGAGCTGGTGTAGTCGGTTTAGCAATCGGCTTTGGTGCACAAACCATTGTTAAAGACATCATCACAGGGTTCTTTATTATATTTGAGAATCAATTTGATGTGGGAGATTATGTTAAAATCAACTTGAACGGTGCACCTATCACAGAAGGTACAGTTCAATCTATCGGTATCCGCTCAACACGTATACATGCGTATACAGGAGAGTTGACCGTGTTGCCGAACAGTGTAATGTCAGAGATTACCAACTTCTCAATCAGTAACGGTAAAGCATTGATAGAAGTACCGATTGCGATGGAAGAGAATGTCGATAAGGTAGAAAGTAAGCTGAAAGACTTCTTAGAATCCTTACATTCCAATTACTTTATCTTTGTCTCAAAACCTGAAATTCTTGGTATCGAGGATTTAACAGGTAATGCTTATATCATGAAAATAGCGGCAGAAACAACACCGAATAATACTGTGCCAGGCGCTCGTATCTTACGTAAAGAGGTTGCGAACTTCTTGAACCAAGAAGGAATTAAATCACCAACCCCTATTATGATGCAGTTTAATGGACAAAAATCTCAGTAATAAGAATTCATAATGATGGAGGATTGTAAATGGCAGCTCAGTATGGTCTGAATGACATTGTGGAGATGAAAAAGGCGCATGCTTGCGGCGCAAACCGATTTAAAATAATTCGTATGGGTGCAGATATCAGAATTAAATGCGAACATTGCAATCGAAGTATTATGATGCCTCGTACAGAGTTTAATAAAAAATTAAAGAAAATACTTGTATCACATGATACACAAGAGAAGGAGAATGACTAATGGCTTTAACAGCTGGTATCGTAGGCTTACCAAACGTCGGAAAGTCTACATTATTTAACGCAATTACAAAAGCGGGTGCACTTGCGGCGAACTACCCGTTCGCTACAATCGACCCGAACGTCGGGATTGTAGAAGTTCCGGATTCACGTTTAGATGCTTTAGCAGATATCGTTAATCCTAAAAAAGTACTTCCTACAACATTCGAATTCACTGATATTGCAGGGATTGTTAAAGGTGCTTCAAAAGGTGAAGGTCTAGGAAACAAATTCTTATCTCATATCCGTGAAGTAGATGCAATCTGTCAAGTAGTTCGTGCATTCGATGATGATAACGTGACACACGTATCTGGTCGTGTAGATCCACTAGATGATATTGAAGTTATCAATATGGAATTAGTACTTGCAGATTTAGAATCTGTAGATAAACGCTTACCACGTCTTGAAAAAATGGCACGTCAAAAAGATAAAGATGCGTTGAATGAAGTACGCATTTTAGAACGTATTAAAGAAGCATTAGAAAACGGCGAACCGATTCGCAGCTTAGAGTTCAATGAAGAAGATGCGAAATATGTGAAACAAGCACAATTATTAACATCAAAACCAATGATTTATATCGCAAACGTTGGTGAAGATGAAGTGAATGAAGCGGACAACGAAAAAGTTCAAACAATTAAAGAATACGCTGACAAAGAAGGTTCAGAAGTTATTGTCATCAGTGCGAAAATTGAAGAAGAAATTGCGACATTAGATGACGAAGATAAAGACATGTTCTTAGAAGACTTAGGAATCGAAGAACCTGGCTTGAACCGTTTAATCCGCAGCACATACAACTTGTTAGGTCTTGCGACATACTTCACAGCAGGTGTACAAGAAGTACGTGCTTGGACATTCAAAAAAGGTATGACTGCCCCACAATGTGCGGGTATCATCCACACTGACTTTGAACGCGGCTTCATCCGTGCAGAAGTAACAAGTTATGACGATTATGTTGAAAATAACGGTGAACAAGGTGCGAAAGAAGCAGGTAAAATGCGTTTAGAAGGTAAAGAATACATCATGCAAGACGGCGATGTTGTTCACTTCAGATTCAACGTATAATTAAGTAAATAAACAACTAACTAAAAACACGCGCTTAACAAAGCATATGATTATGCTGTGTTGAGGGCGTGTTTTTTGCGCTAAACTAATCTTTCACGCTTTTAGTAAGAAAGCTGGATGGTTACTCCTATGTAATTTATTTGGCTAATAATAATGTATGGTTGATTGATGAATAGATACAAAAATAACATTTTATAGTATTTTCTTTAAAATAAGCGCTTTCATTAAGCAAATATGGTATATTACAAAATGATGATACATTCATATTGTTAGCAATAAAACATTTTATGAAGTTTATTTAGGTCATAGGAGGAAACAGCATGAAAAAACAATTAGAAAATCACTCAACACTGGAACACAAAAGGTACTTGAAACCACTCTTGTTAACAGGAGGGTTATTATTAACAAGTGCTTATTTCACTCATGATGCTTCAGCTGCTGAAACGCAAGATGCAACACCAAAAGCAAGTGTGACTGACACAAATAAAACAGCTGAAACGACAGCTGTAGCAGAGACAACTACCACACCAGCCACACCTGAAGCACCAAAGGCAACAACTGCTGCCACAACAAATCAACAACCTGCGAACACTACTACTGTTACGCAAACACAAACAACATCAACGCCTAGTCCTACTACACCACCTCAAACTTTAGAGCAACCTAAGCCTGAGGGTAGTCAAACGTTATGGGATAATCCAGATGGTGAAAACTACTATCGAATCCCTGCTATTGCGAGTACAGGCGATGGCCATGTTGTAGCAGTATCAGATTATAGATACAATGACGCCTGGGATTTAGGTCATCATCGCATTGATTTGTTAGTAAAACATTCTACAGATAATGGAGAAACATGGGGACCTGAAACAAATATCACTAAACAATATAGTTCAGAAACAGTGGGTTATGGCGATGCGGCAATGGTTGCTGACAGAGACTCTAATAAAGTCGTTATTTTGAGCGCGTATGGAGACAAAGGTTATTGGCATAAAGTCCCTGAGTATGTTTCTACACGTCAAGATCCACTTAGAATCGCAAGACTAGTATCTAATGATGGTGGTTATACTTTTGAAAAGCCGCAAGATATCACACAAAATATCTATGGATTAAATGATAAATGGACACGTCTTTTTGCTGCTTCAGGAAGAATTATGCAGTCAAGATATGTGAAAACAGGTGATTATTATAGAATCTATACTTCAATTCTAGAAGGACAACCAGATGGTAATAATAACTATGTATTATATAGTGATGATTTAGGTGAACATTGGAATATCCTTGGTGATGCACATTCTCCAGTACCAAATGGTGACGAAGCGAAAATTGAAGAACTGCCTAACGGTAATGTAGCAATCTTCTCAAGAACTGCAGCTGGACGTATCGTAAATGTCTTTACGTATGACAAGAAAGATAAACAATTTGCGACAGGAACATGGGAAGCACAACCTGAAAAGATTACATTAGGTAACGGTGGATCTACAAATGGTGAAACGCTTGTTGTGTATGCAAAAAACTTAAAAACAAATCAATACACACACCTTTTACTACAATCTTTACCAACGATTGATAAAAGTAGAAAAGGCGTAGGTATTTATTATAAAGCTTTAAGTGCTAGTGATAAAACAGCTAAAGATGTCACAAGTGGATGGGATCCTAACCACTTCTACCTAATCCAAAAGGGTGAAAGTGCTTATTCTACAATGACAGTACTTAAAAATGGAAACATCGGCTTCTTATATGAGGATAAAATTTTCAATTTAGGTTATGACATCCAATATTTAACGTTGAATCTTAAAACTATTACTAATGGTTTGTATGAAATGGCCTATACAGGTTTAGGAACTCAACAGACACCATTTGTGATTGAAAATAAAGCACAACAAAACGCAAAAGAAACTGTCTTTAAAAATGAAAATGTACAATGGTTAGATACAACAAAAGTACTTCCAAAAGAAGAAGCGCGTGTTGTCAAAGAGAAAGAAAATAAAGAAATCACAATGTCTCAAACTTCATACTCTAAAGAGAATAAAGCAACTTCAAATCAAAATATCAACCAACCAAACACTACATCTGAAAAGAACGCAGCAAAATCTGAACAAAAAGCTAAAAAAGCAAACGAACTCCCAAATACTGGTGAAGAAACAAAACGAAATCTTTTCGTAGGATTATTAGCACTTGTGACTGGTCTTGTATTTGTTAAAGTCAGAAGAAGAAATAAAAACTAAATGAACGTTCAAAAGGCTCCTTTCAATTTGATGAGAGGAGTCATTTGTATAATAGAATAGAATCAATGTAAAACATCTACTGAAATAGAATACAGAGAGGGCGTTTTAAGTATGGTGTTGTTTCTTAGCAGTATTTTTCTATGGATACTAGGAAAATTATTTCGACAAGTACCGCCAGATGATATTAATCATTTTTGGGGATTTCGAACAAGAAAGTCTAAGAAAAATAAAGAGAATTGGATGCTGGCTCAAAAAGAGTATGGTGAACAGTCTACAAAGGTATTTATGTATACGGTGTTCGCTTCATTCTTTTGGCTATTGGCTGACATTGTATTCTTATTTTTAGATAACGATATATTCTTGATTATCTCAGTACTGCTTCAATCTATCATATTATTAGCGTTAATATTGATGTTGTATATCAACGTTAATAACAAATTAAAATAAATAATTCTCAAAACACGCGCTTAACAAAGCATATGATCATGCTGAGTTGAGGGCGTGTTTTTGTATGTATTAATATCAAGCATATTATATAAAGCGATAAAGGGATTTCTGTTTTGAAAATAGAACAATATCCTAAGTTTTTCATGTTTTATGTTGTACATTTTCAAAGAAATATAAGTCTAGTAAGATGAGTTCTTTTACTATGTTTAAACTGATATGAGAATTGATAGTTATTTTAATTGATTTTGTTTTATGTTGAAAACGCTTTAAACACAAGTGCTTTGAAAAGTGTGTCGGAAGTTATCTCTTTTAAAAGGTTTTAAAATTTTTAGTAAAACTTGTGTAAATCAATAAGTTTTTTTACATATTCCAAAAAATTAATGATAGAATTGTGTAGAACAATTACACACGAAAGAAGTGAAACATTTAATGCCTAGAAAACAGCAACACGATGTATTATTCGATAAAGAATTACGAAATAAATACCACATTAGAAAATTTAGCGCAGGGATTGCTTCAGTTCTATTTGGAACACTAGTTTATACATCCCTGGATCAACAAGCACAAGCTGCAGAAAACACTGATACCGCTGTTGTAAATCCTACAACACAACCAGAAACAAACGGTGACACTGCAACTGCGGAGTCAACAAAAACACAAACAAATGAAACAGTGAATGATTCTCCTACTCCACAAGACACTACGATTCAACAACCTTCTGTTGATAATCAAACAAGCGAAACAGCAACAAAACCTGAACCTGTAACAGCACCAGAAGTATCACAACCTACCAAAACAGATACAACGCAAACTGATGCGTCGAAAGTTGATACACAAAAAGCAACAGAACCATCGACAGATGCGCCAAAAGAAGCTGCGACTACTGAAGTTAAAGCTACTACTGTTACGCCATCAGAACCTGCTGTTCAACCTGCAGATGCTGAAGTTGCGACAAGAGCTGCCGCTACTACCGATACAACAACGACAGAAGCACCTGCTCAACCAATTACGAATACAAGTGCACCAGCACCCGCTGCGAACGCACATCCTGTTGAAAAAATCCAAGGAATTAATGAGCAAGTTTATGCGAAAGAGATTCCTGTATATGAAAAATCAGAAGCTGCAAGAACAGCAAGAATGCAACGTGGTATTTATCAAGCAAGAGAAAGTTTAGGTTTGATTGTACCGCAAAATAAAAAGCTCTATATCAGACAAGCACAAGGCAGTAATGAAGAAGATTTACGTGTAGATTTGATGACTAACGATAGACAAACAGTTCGTAATGCGACAGTTTCTAGAGACGGAAGCTGGACACAAATCTCTACAACTATGGATAGCGGTGCCTTCGTACGTATTCCAACAGGTTTAACTAAAAAACCAGTTGTAGAATACTATGTTGAAGGTGATGCTGGCGTCACACTGCCTACTTACCGTAAAGGTGGAGATAAAGCAGCGTTCGATGCAGATTGAGCTGCTCGTAATACAAGCTATGGTTATGTAGACGGCGATAAAATTGCTTTCTTAGTACCGAATGTAGACCGTGAACGCATCGCAAACTTAGGTAAAAACCCAGGCCAATGGGGCTTTATGAACTTAGATGACATGATTGGTTATTACGAAGATGTTATTAATCATTATGATAAATGGGTTGGCTTAAATGATGACATTAATTCTGTCCACTATAATGTCGGCCAAAAATACTTTACGATTGCGGATGCTCATGGGCCAGGTCTTGCTTATTACTCAACAAACAATATGGGATCTAATAACCCATCTATGTCAGGTTATCTTGAAAGAGGTTGGTTAGCACTGCATGAAGTCGGTCATGGCTATGATGGCGCAATGACGTATGATCCTAAAATGAATTTAATTGAAATTGAAAACAACATTTTAGCTAACCAATATCAAACGACTATCATGGGTGTCAAAGACGGTTGGGCTTATGAAGGCAGACAAGAAAGCATGCAGAAAGATTTCCATGATCGCGTAATGGATGGAAGAATGAATTTCTATAATGCAGGTTTCCGCGGCAGTCTTGATTTCATGACAAAAATGGTGCGTTTAACGGGCATTGAAGGCTTTGCGGATATGTGGAAAGGTATTCGTCAAGAAGAAGCGGATATGGGCAAAGCAGGTAAACCATTTGAACAAGATGTACCGAGATGGATTACAACGTATTGGTTAGCTGATAACGGCATTAATGGCACAGCCTACTTTGATTTATACAAAGTGAAAATGCCACAAGCTTTAAAAGATGATTTAGACACTTACAATAATACATTCACATACCCATTAGCAGCATTGATTACTAATCCTGAGGAACAACAACGCATCAAAGATAAACTAGGTTTATCTACGATTTATGAACTTGTAAAATCATCAGATTTAGCTGATACGGCGATTCATGAAGATGCACAAGTGAATGTGAATTTAAATGGACAAGTCTTACCAGATAACGTCAAAGTAAGCTTGATGGAAAGCACACAAGAAATTGCGAGTGCAGAAGTTGTAGATGGTAAAGCTGCATTCTCTAATTTACGTGCGGGTGTTTATAAAATTGTCGCACCTCTTTCAACAACAGACGCATTACCTGAAAGTGAATATCTCGTAGTTAGAGAAGGCGGTAATAATCAAGCAACGCTTGATTATCCTAAAAAAGATGATATCCAAAACAATATTACACAAACCATCTCACTAAGAGGATTAGGCAACTGGGAAATGGCTACAGTCAACTATAATCCAGATACTAAACAAGTAACGTATAAACAAAGTCCAGGACAACCACATTTATACTTCACTGATGAATATGCACATGTAACTATTCAAAAAGCAGATGGTACGACAGTATTAGATAGAACATTAGTTGGTAACAAAAGTCTTGCATCAGAACTGCAAACTTTCGATTTAGAATATGGCGATAAAGTTATCGTTCGCCATCGTGAACCAGCGGCTCGTCGTGTGTTAGTCAGAAATGAAAACAAAGATAATGTAGCGATTTCTAGACAAAATGTTGAAAAAGAAACATTAACTTATACACTGACTGATAAAGGATTTATTGTAGATGGTGAAACACAAGCGGATGCAAACCGTCGTTATGATGAAGAGATTAGAAAAGATGTAACACACGTAGCAGAAGAAATTAAAAATCATCCTGAAAGAGATTATCGCAGAGAACTATTTAATGTCTTCACAGGTGTTGAATATGCTGATCCTGCGATTAAGGAAGAATTGCTACAAATCTTAAACCCATTAGTTGCGGTTTATCAAGTTGATACACCAACTGTGGACAAGGTAGAAGCAGGTGCGACAAGCATCAGCGGTAAAGGTGAGCCAGAAAGCACAATTACACTTACTTTTGCGAATGGCAAAAAAGCAGAAGTAGAAGTTGATAAAGATGGGCAGTGGACAACACAATTACCAGAAGGAACATCTTTAGAACATAACGATGTTACACAGGTATATGCAACAGGTAAACACGGTACAGTATCTGAACCGATTTCTGTCAAAGCTTTAGATACAGTAGCACCTAAAGCACCAGTGATTAACGCAATTGAAGCTGGTAGTCAGACAGTAACTGGAACAAGTGAACCATTAAGTAAAGTTACGTTAACGTTGCCAAACGGTACAACAAAAGTAGTCGACGCAGACGATAAAGGCGTTTGGACAACTACATTAGAAACACCGTTAGCTCATAATGAAGTAATCAAAGCAGTAGCTTCAGACGCAGCAGAAAACAAATCAGTAGAAGCGACTCAAACGGTAAAAGATACAGTAGTTCCAGAAGCACCAGTAATCAACACAATCGAAGCAGGAACTAAA
>NZ_KV808543.1:0-3215 GCF_001812305.1 Staphylococcus sp. HMSC056G08 | reverse complement strand
CCAGTAATCAACACAATCGAAGCAGGAACTAAAGAAGTGAGTGGCACAAGTGAACCATTGAGTACGGTGACTTTAACATTACCAGATGGTACTACTAAAGATGTTAAAGCAGATGATAAAGGCGTTTGGACAACTACATTAGAAACACCATTAGTACATGATGCAGTAATTAAAGCAGTTACGTCAGACGTAGCGAACAACAAATCAGCAGAAGCGACGCAAACTGTGAAAGATACAGTAGTTCCAGCAGTACCAGTAATCAACACAATCGAAGCAGGAACTAAAGTAGTGGATGGAACAAGCGAGCCATTGAGTACGGTGACTTTAACGTTGCCAGATGGCACTACTAAAGATGTTAAAGTAGATGACAAAGGTGTTTGGACAATTACATTAGAAACACCATTAGTACATGACGCAGTAATCAAAGCAGAAGCTTCAGACGTGGCAGGTAATAAATCACCAGAAGCGGCACAAACTGTGAAAGATACAACAGCACCAGCGGCTCCGACAATCGATAAGATTGAAGCGGGAGCTAAAGTAGTAAGCGGAACAAGCGAACCACTGAGCACGGTAACATTGACGTTACCAGACGGTAAAACTACAGAAGTAAAAGCAGATGCAGACGGCAAGTGGACAACAGAATTAGTTGAACCATTAACACATGACGCAGTGATCAAAGCAGTTACGTCAGACGTAGCGAACAACAAATCGCCAGAAGCGACACAAACTGTGAAAGATACAATAGCACCAGCCGTTCCGACAATTGATACGATTGAAGCAGGAGCTAAAGTAGTAAATGGCACAAGTGAACCATTAAGCACAGTGACATTGACATTGCCGGATGGTAAAACAACAGAAGTGAAAGCAGATGCAGACGGCAAGTGGACAGCGGAATTGGCAGAACCGTTAGCACATGACGCAGTGATCAAAGCAGTGGCGTCAGATGTGGCGAACAACAAATCATCAGAAGCGACACAAACTGTGAAAGATACAGTAGTTCCAACCATTCCGACAATCGATGCAATTGAAGCGGGAGATAAAAAAGTAAGTGGCACAAGTGAGCCATTGAGCACAGTGACATTGACGTTGCCAGACGGTAAAACAACAGAAGTAAAAGCAGATGCAGACGGCAAGTGGACAACAGAATTGGCAGAACCATTAACACATAACGCAGTGATCAAAGCAGTAGCTTCAGACGCGGCAGGTAATAAATCACCAGAAGCGACACAAACGGTGAAAGATACAGTAGTTCCAGCCATTCCGACAATCGATACGATTGAAGCGGGAGCTAAAGTAGTAAACGGAACAAGCGAGCCATTAAGCACAGTGACATTGACGTTGCCAGACGGTAAAACAACAGAAGTGAAAGCAGATGCAGACGGCAAGTGGACAGCGGAATTGGCAGAACCGTTAGCACATGACGCAGTGATCAAAGCAGTTGCGTCAGATGTGGCGAACAACAAGTCAGCAGAAGCGACACAAACTGTCAAAGATACTGTAGCTCCAGTTGCTCCAGAAATTAAAGCAATCGAAGCGGGAGACAAAGTGGTAAGCGGTACAAGTGAACCATTAAGCACGGTAACTTTAACATTACCGAACGGCAAAACTGCAGAAGTTAAGACGGACGATAAAGGTGTTTGGACAACTACACTAGAAACTCCATTAGCACATAATGAAGTTATTAAAGCAGTAACATCAGACGTAGCGAACAACAAATCACCAGAAGCAACACAAACTGTCAAAGATACTGTGGCGCCGAAAGCACCTATTGTGAATGAAATTAAATCTACTGATCAAGCTATAGGTGGTTCGGCAGAGCCTAATTCAAATGTGTTTGTAGTATTAGCTAATGGTAAGATTTTAGAAACTAAAGCAGATGCAGAAGGTAATTGGAATGTTGAATTACTAGATGGACAATCTCTTATAGGTAATGAAACTGTGAAAGTATATGCTAAAGATTTAGCGGAAAATCAATCTGATACAGTTGAAAGTGAAATTGTGTTGGTTGAAGTGCCAGCCGAGCCGGAGGTAGAAACACCAGCAGAACCAGCACCGGAGGTAACACCAGAAGTACCGGTGGAAGAAACAACACCGACAGAGCCGGAAATTCCAGTCGAAGAAGTACCTGAAGTACCGGCTGAACCGGAACCAGAAACACCGACAACACCTGTACCAGAGGTAACGCCAGAAGTACCGGTGGAAGAAACAACACCAACAGAGCCGGAAATTCCAGTCGAAGAAGTGCCTGAAGTACCAGCCGAGCCAGAGGTGGTAACACCGACAACACCTGTACCAGAGGTAACACCAGAAGTACCGGCAGAAGAAGCAACACCGACAGCACCGGAAGTACCAGTTGAAGAGATTCCAGAAGTGCCATCCGAGCCAGAGGCAGAAACACCAATAGAACCGGCACCAGAAGTAATACCGGAAGCACCTGTGGAAGAAGCAACACCGACAGAACCGAGATCAGGGGTAACGCCAGAGGAACCGGTAGAAGAACCAACATCAGAGATCTCAGAGGAAGAACCAACATTGACAGGATCAGAGACTCCAGTTGAGAAAGAACCAGTAAAAGAAACAGAAGAAACGTCTACTGAAATTTCTCCTTCTAAAGAAGATACAGTAATAGAGTCTGAAAAAGAGGAAGAAAATGATGAAGTTACTGTTGAAAACAATGACATATCAAAAGAAAGCACTGGTGAAGTAACTACACAAAATGACACAGAAAATGTGAAAACAAAATCAGTGAAAAAAGATGTTCAAGATAAAAAATCAACAACTTTAAACTCTAAAACTTTTACTCATAAAAAAGAAAGTAAGCCTAATAAACAAGCATTACCTGAAACAGGTAATGAAACATCATCAATGCCGTTATTAGGTTTATTGTTGACATTGTTTGGTTTAGGATTTATCGCAAGACGCTTTAATAAGAACGAAAAAACAGATAAATAAGACTGAGGGTAGTCTAAAATGAAAATGCCATGGTAGGGATTGAATCCCATTACCATGGCATTTCTTTATTTATAAAGTGAAATTGAATTATCCAATATCTCCTAGAGTCGCAACCATCACAGCTTTGATAGTGTGCATACGGTTTTCAGCTTCTTGGAATACAACAGAGTGTTTGCCTTCGAAGACTTCATCTGTGACTTCCATTTCTTTTAAGCCGTGTTTTTCCTCAATTTGTTTACCGATTGTTGTGTCAGTGTTGTGGA
>NZ_KV808542.1:14734-19321 GCF_001812305.1 Staphylococcus sp. HMSC056G08 | reverse complement strand
CTTTAACTTTATTCAATTCATCATTTAATGCATCGAGGGCTGCTTTTTTTGCAGCTGCATCTTTAGCGATTTGATCATCTTGAGCTTTTTTAGCTGTAATCGCAGTATTCAAATCATCTGTAGCTGTTTTAACTTGATCAGCTGTTGCATCACCATTTGTATTAACCGCATTTGCTGCTGCTAATTTATCTTGTAATGCTTTATCTACAGGATTATTTGGATTTAGATTGTTATAACCATTAGCTGTGTTAATTGCTGTTTTAAGTGCTGTTTTATCTGCTTGAGGAACTAATACATTTTGTGCATCCTCTAATGCATTTGTAGCTGCTTTAATCTCAGCAATTGTTTTAGAACCTGGTGAACCTAAAATAGTTTTAGCATTTGTCAAAGCTTCAGTAAACGCTTTTTTACTACTTGTTGTAAATTGAGCTGGGTCAATAGTTTCAACATACTCTAATGTTTTTCTTAATTCATCTAAAGCATCTTCTTTATCCAATTCATCTTGTAAATTTTTAGCTGCTATCGCATTATCTAAATCAGTTTTCGCTTTATTAACTGCAGGTTGATCGATATTTAAATCACCTTGAACAGTTTTAGCAGTTTCTAATGCTGTTTTAAGCGCATCATCTTCAGGATCTCCAGCCTCTAATGGTTGAAGAGCTTCTGCTGTTGTAATAGATTGATTCAATGCTGCTTTATCTGCTCTTGGAACTAATGCATTTTTAGCATCTTTAATAGCTTTTGATGCATCGGCAAATTGTGCATTTGAACCATTTTCAGGTTGACCAGCTAATGTGTCGCCCGCTGTTACTTTTGCTTCATAAGCTTCAACACTGTTTGGTGTATAGCTATCTTTATTTACAGTGGCTGCATCTGCTACTGCTGCTTTCAAATCTTTAAGTGCAGCATTAGGCTGAACAGTAATATTAAATGTTGAAGTAGCTGGTTCACTCGCTTCTTGTGTTGCTGTAACTGTAACATTAAATGTTCCTTCAGCTGTTGGAGTACCTGTAATTTGTTTTGTTGCCGCATCAAACGATAAACCTGCTGGTAGACCCGTTACTGCTACAGTTGGGGCTGGATTTAAATCCCCTTCAACATTTACAGCGATTGGAGTAATTGGTGTATAAGCTTCGCCTGTTTGTGCATTGATTGGTGTGATTGTAGGTGCTTGAGCTCCTGCTACAGAAATTTTAAATGTTTTAGTAGTTGTATTTCCAGCCATATCTGTTGCTGTTACTTCAACAGTTGCATCTCCAGGTGTTGTTGGAGTACCTGTAATTTGTTTTGTTGTTTCATTAAATGATAAACCAGTTGGTAAACCTGTAACTGCTATTGTGTCAAAGTGTCCACTATTATCCGTAATATCCAAAGTGATTGGTGTAATAGCTTCTGAAACATTTGTAGTAACATCTGTAACCTCTGCGATTGTAGGATTTTGAATATCAACGACTGTATACACAAGTTGTTGTGCATCATTTTCTAAAGTGACAGTTCCAGCACCTTCGTCGTAACCAATTGCATGACCCTCATCTCTAACTTTTGTATCACCAAATTCATAACCCTTGTCAGCCAAATATTCAGTATGATCTTTTAATGTAATTTTTTCTTTAACATCTCCCGCAGTACGAAGAGGTTTATCAATCGCTTCTTCAGTATCATCGTCTATAAAGTATTCATCTAATATAGCTGATGCTGTAAATCTGAACTCATCTAATTTGATTTGTTGTAAATTATAATGATCTGTAGTTGAAGCTACAATTGAAAAAGCAAATGAATCTTTATGTGAATAGTTAATATAGTCTTGCATGTTTTGAGACCATGTTTGCGTACCATACGTAATTGTCATCACTTTAGTTGTGCCATTATAATTAAATTTAAAAGGTACTAATTGATTATTTGGTTGTTCTTTTAATAAAGACGCATCTCCTGAATTATTTGGAGTTAATAATACAGTATTAACTAGACCTTTGTCTGCAGAGTAAATAAAAGCACCAAATGCTCCTTTACCTTTAAATCGTTCAAGATCGACTGATGCTCCGTTTAAATTATCATTAGTCGAGTTTACAAAAGTATCTAATTTAAATCCAAAGCTAGATGGTACACCACCAATACCAAAACCTTGTCCTGTTAATCCAAGGGTACTAGTCTTACCCGGGTTGAATGTAATCGCTAGACCTTCTCCACCAGTTACCCCATCTTTTGGATGACCTTCATATTTATCACCAAGGTTAACCTCACCAGAAAAACTGAAATCTTTAGTTAAATTTAGTTTAACATCTAAAGACATAGCTCCACTTTTGTTCGCTTCATTAGTCGTTAATGTTACAATACCGCTTTGAGAATCATAAGTTGCATCATTTAACGTTTTAAAATATTCACCAAAATTTTCTTTAGTTACAACAATTTCTTGGCTTGCAACTTCTTCAAGATCAAATGCTCTTGTTGAATAACCTGAAGCTTCTTCACCTGTTCTTGGTAAAGTTGCTTGAGGGCTAAATAAGTCTTTTTGAGCTGATGCTTCTTCAAGCAAGAGTCTTAGTACTTCTGATTTTAATTGTTCTGGTGTTAAGTCAGTAGTATCAATAACTGCTAGAACTGCATCCACTTTGGCACTGTCATAGTCATTACTCAAGTCTGCTTTTACTTTTTCTACTTTTTGTTCTGGAGACAATACAGATGTTTCAGTTACTGTTTCAACCGCTTTTTCTACTGCTGGCTCAGTTGCAGGAGTGACTACTGATTCAGGAGCTTCTTCCTTGTTTTCAGCAACAGGTTCTGATGCTTTATCAACAGTTGCTTCTGCTTTAACTGGTTCAGCTTCAGTAGAAGGTGTTTCTTTTGTTTTTTCAACAGTTGCTTCTGTTGATTCTTTTGAATTTTCAGTTTTTTGCGTTTGAATTGACTCTTCTTTTTGTTCAACTGCTTGTGCTGCTTTAGCTTTTTCAACTATAGCGTGGACAGTTGATTCTGAATCTGCTTGTTGTACTTCTAGAGTATAACTGTCAACTTCTTCTTTGTTTAAATTTTTAAGTGAAGTAATCTCTGTAGCAGCTTGTTTTTTTACTTCTTCTAATGCATTTTGCGTTTGTGCTTTATTATCAGTTTGCTGTTGTGTAGCATCAACTGTTTTTTTAAGTGACGTTTTGTTATTTTCCTCAGGTGCTTGTTGTGTCGTACTACTATCATTAGAAGCCTCTACAACTGTATTGTTATCGTTTATATTCTCTGCTGCTTTGGCTTCGCCGCTATGACCTAAGAATAATAGAGATCCGATTAGAATAGATGCTGTGCCTACAGTAAATCTTCTAATAGAGTATCTATTTCTTAAGTTAGGCAAAAAGTCCAATTTTTTCATATGATGTCCTCCGATACTAGTATATTTCTACTACATCTTTATTATAATATTGTATTGCCCAATTGTATATTATATAAATTTTATGTCTTAGTAGTAAAATATCGTTAAATTCTTTCTTTTTTATTTGGAAACAAAATGCGAAATTCATATAGATTGTTGAAAACACAGGCGTGAATACATACCTCCGTTATCAAAACCGACCATTCTTCTCACATTTAAGGTTCTAAACCATATATTTTAACTCAGTTTTTTAATTTCACTTTTACAATTATGTAATGAGAACTTAATAGACAGAAACATAAATCTGTTAAAAGTACATAAAATCAATGTAGCCTTGTCATATAAATAATTCATATTGATGCATTCTTCAAAACTTAATAAAAAGCAAACACCCCTAGCTGGAGATTATTCCAACTAGGGGTGAATACTATCTTAAATCTTTTACTGTTTAGTGCTCAAAAGTTGATTCGATTATTTTTCTGTATTATCTTTATCTTCTTTTTTACGTCTGCCGAACAATGCCATTAAACCACCAATTGCTAACATTAATGTAGCATATTTAGGATCTGCTGGAGTTTCTTGACCTGTGTTTGGTAATACTTTGGCTTTATTTGCTTTAGTTTGTGCTTTTGAACCTTCTGATTTCTTAACTGCTTTATCAGATGTTCTTTCAACTGATTTACCTGATGTTGATTTAACTTTATCAGTTTCTTTTTCAATTTTAGGAGCTTTAATAACTTCTAAAGCTTTTAATACATCTTCGATAGCTTTTGTTGTTTCTTGAATATCTTTGATTGATACCTCTTTAGAATTTTCAACAATCGCTTTACCAGTATTCACTGATACATCTAATTTTTCTACTGATTCAGGTGTGTATTTAGTTTTATCTGTTGATTGTGCTTTATCTAAAGCTTTTTGTAATTCAGCTAATGCATCAGCTTTATCTTGAGTTGCTTTAGCTTCGATTGCTTTGTTCAACGCATCTTTCGCTGCGTCTACTTCTGTTTGTGTCGCATTAGCATCTGCTTGTACTGCTTTTGCTTTGTCTAACGCATCTTGGACCGCTTTATCTTCTTTATCAGTCGGATCTAATGTTAAACGTTCCGCATCATTAATTGATTTATCAAGTTCTGTTTTATCTGCTTTCGCAACTAAGCCTGCTTGCGCATCTTTCAACGCTTGTGTAGCTGCTTTAATTTGATCAACAGTTACAGATTCCGGATTGTTCA
>NZ_KV808542.1:14109-14634 GCF_001812305.1 Staphylococcus sp. HMSC056G08 | reverse complement strand
TAAAGTCCGCTTGGTTGATAGCTTTCGCTTTTTCAAGCTCTGCTTTCAACGCTTCAAGTGCCGCATTGACTGCGTCTGCTTTATCTTGAGCAATTTTAGCGTTAATTGCATCTTCTAAAGCTGATTTCGCTGCATCTACTTCTGCTTGTGAAGCATTAGGATCTGCTTGTACTGCTTTTGCTTTGTCTAATGCTTCTTGAACGGCTTTATCTTCTTTATCTTTTGGATCTAACGTTAAACCTTCTGCGTTATTGATTGCTTTTTCAAGTTCTGTTTTATCTGCTTTCGCAACCAATCCAGCTTGTGCATCTTTCAACGCTTGTGTTGCTGCTTTGATTTGATCAACAGTTACAGATTCCGGATTGTTCACAATACCTTGTGCGACTGCCATTGCGTCTACTAATGGTTCAACACTATTAGGAGTAAACTCATTTTGATTGATTGCTTTCGCTTTTTCAAGTTCTGCTTTCAACGCTTCAAGTGCTGTATTGACTGCGTCTGCTTTATCTTGAGCAGTTTTCGCTT
>NZ_KV808542.1:13607-14009 GCF_001812305.1 Staphylococcus sp. HMSC056G08 | reverse complement strand
CTTTGATTTGATCAACAGTTACAGATTCCGGATTATTCACAATACCTTGTGCCACAGCCATTGCGTCTACCAATGGTTCAACGCTGTTAGGAGTAAAGTCCGCTTGGTTGATAGCTTTCGCTTTTTCCAGCTCATCTTTCAACGCTTCAAGTGCCGCATTGACTGCATCTGCTTTATCTTGAGCAGTTTTCGCTTCAACTGCTTTGTTCAGCGCATCTTTCGCTGCGTCTACTTCTGCTTGTGTCGCATTTGGATCTGCTTGAACGGCAATTGCTTTGGCTAACGTATCTTGGACCGCTTTATCTTCTTTATCTGTTGGATCTAACGTTAAATCTTCTGCGTTATTGATTGCTTTATCAAGTTCTGACTTATCTGCTTTCGCAACTAAGCCTGCTTGTGCAT
>NZ_KV808542.1:9745-13507 GCF_001812305.1 Staphylococcus sp. HMSC056G08 | reverse complement strand
TCTTGAGCAGTTTTCGCTTCAACTGCTTTGTTCAACGCGTCTTTAGCAGCGTCTACTGCTTCTTGTGTCGCATTTGGATCTTCTTGAACGGCAATTGCTTTGGCTAACGCATCTTGGACCGCTTTATCTTCTTTATCTGTTGGGTCTAATGTTAAACCTTCCGCATTATTGATTGCTTTATCAAGTTCTGTTTTATCTGCTTTCGCAACCAATCCAGCTTGTGCATCTTTCAACGCTTGTGTTGCTGCTTTGATTTGATCAACAGTTACAGATTCCGGATTGTTCACAATACCTTGTGCGACTGCCATTGCATCAACTAATGGTTCAACACTATTAGGAGTAAAGTCCGCTTGGTTGATGGCTTTTGCTTTTTCAAGCTCATCTTTCAACGCTTCAAGTGCTGCATTAACTGCGTCTGCTTTATCTTGAGCAGTTTTCGCTTCGATTGCTTTGTTCAACGCATCTTTCGCTGCATCTACTGCGTCTTGTGAAGCATTAGGATCTGCTTGAACGGCAATTGCTTTGTCTAATGCATCTTGGACCGCTTTGTCTTCTTTGTCTGTTGGATCTAAAGTTAAACCTTCTGCATTATTGATTGCTTTATCAAGTTCCGCTTTATCTGCTTTCGCAACTAAGCCTGCTTGTGCATCTTTCAATGCTTGTGTAGCTTTTTTGATTTGATCAACAGTCTTATCTTTCGGAGCATCAACAATTGCTTGACCCACTGTTACAGCATCAGTTAATGGTTTCACACTATTTGGTGTGTATGCATCTTTATCTACTGATTTCACTTTTTCCAGCTCTGCTTTCAATGCATCAAGTGCTGCTTTTTTTCAGCTGCTTCTTTTGCATCTTGAGCTTTCTTAGCTTCAACCACTTTATTCAACGCATCTTTCGCTGCATCCACTGCTTCTTGTGTCGCATTTGGATCTTCTAAAACAGCTTTTGCTTTATCCAATGCGTCTTGAACTGCTTTGTCTTCTTTATCTTTTGGATCTAATGTTAAACCTTCAGCTTCAGTAATAGCTTTGTTCAATTCATCTTTATTCGCGTTCGCTTCAAGATTATTTTTAGCATCGTTAATTGCTTTAGCTGCTTCTTTCAACTCTTCTGGAGTCTTAGTCGCGTCTGCTTTCGCTGCTTCACCCGCTGCAACTGCATCTTCTAATGGTTTCACTGTATTTGGTTTGAAGTCATCTTTATTGATTGCATTTGCTGCATCGATTGCTTTTTGTAATTCATCTAAAGCATCTTGATGTTCTTTTGCTGCAATTGCATCATTAATTGCTTTTGTAGCATCTGCCACTTGTTGTGGTGTTGCGTTGCCGTCAGCTTTCACTTTTTCACCAACTGCTACTGTATCTTGAAGTGCTTTATCTTCTTTATCAGCAGCATCAAGGTTACCTAAAGCATTTGCTGCATCGATTGCTTTTTGTAATTCAGCTTTATCAGCTTTTTGAACTAGACCTGCTTGAGCATCTTTCAACGCCTGTGTTACAGCTTTGATTTCTTCTGTAGTTTTTGCATCTGGAATAGCTACAATTGCATTACCTTCGATTTCTTTATCTGTTAATGGTTTAACACTATCAGGTGTGTATTGATTAAGGTCGATTTTTGCGACTTTCGCAAGTTCTGCTTTCAACTCATCAAGCGCTGCTTGTTTTGCGTCTGCTTGATCTTGAGCAGTTTTAGCTTCAATTGCTTTGTTTAATGCATCTTTCGCCGCATTAACTTCATCTTGAGTCGCATTTGGATTTGCTTGAACTTCTTTTGCTTTTTCTAAAGCATCTTGTACAGCTTTATCTTCTTTATCAGCTGGATCTAAAGTAAATCCATCAGCAGTTGTGATAGCTTTATCAAGTTCTGTTTTATCTGCTTTTGCAACTAAACCTGCTTGAGCATCTTTTAATGCTTGTGTAGCAGCTTCAATTTCTGCTGTTGTTTTATTGTCAGGTGCATCAACAATTGCTTGTCCTGTTGTTTCTGCATCAGTTAATGGTTTCACACTATTAGGCGTGTACTCATCTTTGTTGATTGCTTTTGCTTTTTCAAGCTCTGCTTTCAACGCATCTAATGCTGCTTGTTTTGCGTCTGCTGCTTCTTTCGCTTCTTTTGCATCTTGAGCAGCTTTAGCATTAATTGCATCTTCTAGAGCTGCTTTCGCTGCATCTACTGCGTCTTGAGAAGCATTAGGGTCTGCTTGAACTTCTTTTGCTTTAGCTAATGCGTCTTGAACTGCTTTATCTTCTTTGTCAGCTGGGTCTAAAGTTAAACCTTCTGCAGTAGTGATTACTTTGTTCAATTCATCTTTATTAGCTTTTGCTTCTAAAGCTTTTTGAGCATCAGTGATTGCTTTGGCTGCGTCTTTCAACTCTTGTGGAGTCTTAGTCGCATCTGCTTTTGCAGTTTCACCTGCTTTAACCGCATCCTCAAAAGGTTTCACTGTATTTGGTTTAAAGTCATCTTTATTAACAGCTTTTGCATCTTCGATTGCTTTTTGTAATTCATCTAAAGCATCTTGATGTTCTTTTGCTGCGATGGCATCGTTAATAGCTTTTGTAGCATCTGCCACTTCTTGTGGTGTTGCATTGCCATCAGCTTTAACTTTTTCACCCGCCGCTACAGCATCTTGAATGGCTTTATCTTCAGCATCAGCAGGATTCAATTCACCTAAAGCGTTCGCTTTATCAATCGCTGCTTGTAAAGCGGCTTTGTCTGACTTAGCTTGTAATGCATTTTCTGCATCAATTAATGCTTGAGTTGCTTCTTTGATTTCTTCAGTTGTTTTCGCATCTGGATTTGCAACAATCGCTTTTCCAGCTTCCTCTTTTTCAGTTAATGGTGCAACTGTGTTTGGAGTGAAGTTGTCTTTGTTAATTTTAGCGACTTTTTCTAACTCTGCTTTTAATGCATCTAAAGCTTCTTGTTTAGCTTTCGCTGCTGCTTGAGCTTCTTTTGCATCTTGTGCATTCTTAGCGTTCACTGCATTTTCTAAAGCTTCTTTTGCCGCATCAACATCTGCTTGAGAAGCATTAGGATCTGCTTGAACTTCTTTCGCTTTATTTAAAGCATCTTGGACTGCTTTATCTTCTGCGTCTGTTGGATCTAAATTTAGACCGTCAGCATTTGTAATAGCTTTGTTTAACTCATCTTTATTAGCTTTTGCTTCTAAAGCTTTTTGAGCATCAGTGATTGCTTTGGCTGCGTCTTTCAACTCTTGTGGAGTCTTAGTCGCATCCGCTTTTGCAGCTTCGCCCGCTTTAACTGCATCTTCTAAAGGTTTCACTGTATTTGGTTTATAGTCAGCTTTATTGACTGCGTTTGCTGCGTCGATTGCTTTATTTAATTCATCTAAAGCATCTTGATGTTCTTTCGCTGCGATAGCATCGTTTAATGCTTTTGTTGCTTCTGCTACTTGTTGTGGCGTTGCATTATCATCAGCTTTAACTCTTTCAGCATCTGCTAATTTATCTTGAACCGCTTTGTCTTCTGGATCATTCGCGTCAAGGTTACCTAAAGTATTAGCTTTATCGATTGCTTTTTGTAACTCAGCTTTATCAGCTTTTTGAACTAAGTCTTTTTGAGCATCTTTCAATGCTTGGGTTGCTGCTTCAATTTCTGCTGTTGTTTTATTATCCGGTGCATCAACAATTCCTTGTCCTGCTGTTTGTGCATCAGTTAATGGTTTCACACTGTCTGGTGTGTACTCATCTTTGTTGATTGCTCTCGCTTTTTCAAGCTCTGCTTTCAACGCATCTAATG
>NZ_KV808542.1:8018-9645 GCF_001812305.1 Staphylococcus sp. HMSC056G08 | reverse complement strand
CTAATGCTGCTTGTTTTGCGTCAGCTGCTGCTTTCGCTTCTTTCTCATCTTGTGCTTTTTTAGCGTTAATTGCTTCGTCTAACGCTGCTTTCGCATTATCAACTTCAGTTTGTGTCGCATTAGGATTTTGTTCTACTGCTTTAGCCGCTGCTAAGGCATCTTGAACGGCTTTATCTTCTTTATCAGCTGGGTCTAATTGACCTAAACCTTCTGCAGTTGCAATTGATTTCTCAAGTTCAGTTTTGTCCGCTTTTGCGACTAAACCTGCTTGGGCATCTTTTAAGTCTTGTGTTGCTTTATTAATTTCTTCAACAGTTTTACCTGTTGGAGCATCAACAATCGCTTGTCCTGCTACTTCAGCATCAGTTAATGGTTTCACACTATCTGGAGTGAATTTATCAGTTTGAACAGCTTTCGCTTTTTCAAGCTCTGCTTTTAATGCATCAAGTGCTGCTTTGACTGCATCTGCTTGATCTTGAGCAGTTTTTGCTTCGATTGCTTTATTTAAAGCATCTTTCGCTGCATTAACTTCTTCTTGAGTTGCGTTAGGGTTTGCTTGAACTTCTTTTGCTTTATTTAATGCTTCTTGAACGGCTTTATCTTCTTTATCATTTGGATCTAAAGTTAAGCCATCTGCAGTAGTAATTGCTTTGTTCAATTCATCTTTGTTAGCTTTCGCTTCAAGATTGTTTTTAGCATCAGTGATTGCTTTAGCTGCTGCTTTCAACTCTTCAGGAGTCTTAGTCGCATCTGCTTTGGCTGCTTCGCCTGCAGTAATAGCTGCTTCAAATGGTGCAACTGTATTTGGTTTGTAGTCATCTTTCTTAACAGTTTTCGCATCGTCTAATGCTTTTTGTAATGCATCTAATGCATCTTGACGTTCTTTTGCTGCGATGGCATCAGTGATTGCTTTTGTTGCTTCTTGAACTTGTTGTGGTGTTGCATTTCCGTCCGCTTTGACAGCTTCACCTGCAGTAACTGCGTCTTGAAGAGCTTTATCTTCTTTATCTGCAGGGTCAAGTTGACCTAAAGCATTTGCTTTATCGATGGCTGCTTGTAATGCCGCTTTATCAGATTTAGCTTGTAACGCTGCTTCTGCATCTTTTAATGCTTGTGTAGCATCTTCAATTTCTTTAGTTGTTTTATTTTCAGGTGCTGCAACGATAGCTTTACCTGCATCCTCTTTTTCAGTTAATGGTGCAACTGTATGAGGCGTAAAGTTATCTTTATCGATTTTAGCAACTTTAGCAAGTTCTTCTTTCAATGCGTCTAATGCTGCTTGTTTTGCGTCAGCTGCTGCTTTAGCTTCTTTCGCATCTTGTGCTTTCTTAGCATTAATTGCGTCATCTAATGCTTTTTTAGCTGCATCTACAGCATCTTGTGAAGCATTAGGATCAGATTGAACTTCTTTCGCTTTATTTAAAGCATCTTGGACTGCTTTATCTTCAGTATCAGTTGGGTCTAATTGACCTAAACCTTCAGCTGTTGCGATTGATTTTTCAAGTTCAGCTTTATTCGCTTTAGCTTCTAAAGCTTTTTGAGCATCTTTGATTGCTTGTGCGGCTTCTTTCAACTCTTGTGGAGTCTTAGAAGTATCAGCTTTCGCTGCTTCACCAGCTTGAACGGC
>NZ_KV808542.1:7615-7918 GCF_001812305.1 Staphylococcus sp. HMSC056G08 | reverse complement strand
CAGCTTGAACGGCTGTTTCGAAAGGAGTTACAGTATTTGGTTTGTAGTCATCTTTTTTAACAGCTTTTGCATCGTCTAATGCTTTTTGTAATTCATCTAATGCGTCTTGACGTTCTTTAGCCGCAATTGCATTGTTTAATGCTTCTGTTGCTCGTTGAACTTCTTGAGGTGTCGCATTTTGATTATCATTCACTGTATTAGCTGTTGCTAAAGCATCTTGGACTGCTTTGTCTTCTTTATCTGCAGGGTCAAGTTGTCCTAAACCAGTTGCTTTATCGATTGCTTTTTGTAACTCAGCTTTAT
>NZ_KV808542.1:0-7515 GCF_001812305.1 Staphylococcus sp. HMSC056G08 | reverse complement strand
TTTGTAACTCAGCTTTATCAGCTTTTTGAACTAAATTTTTTTGAGCATCTTTTAATGCTTGAGTAGCCGCTTCAATTTCTTTAGTTGTTTTGCCATCTGGTGCATCGACAATCGCCTGTCCAGAAGTTTCTGCATCAGTTAACGGTTTTACGCTGTCTGGTGTGAAATTATCTTTTTGAACAGCTTTCGCTTTTTCAAGCTCTGCTTTCAATGCTTCTAAAGCTGCTTGTTTTGCATCCGCTGCTTCTTTAGCTTCTTTTGCATCTTGTGCTTTTTTAGCATTAATTGCGTCATCTAATGCTTTTTTCGCTGCATCGACTGCTGCTTGATCAGCATTTTGATCTGCTTCAACTGCTTTCGCTGCTGTTAAAGCATCTTGAACAGCTTTATCTTCTGGGTCATTTGCATCCAATTGGCCTAAACCTTCAGCTGTTGCGATTGATTTTTCAAGTTCTGCTTTATTCGCTTTCGCTTGTAATGCGTCTTGCGCGTCTTTGATTGCTTTGGCTGCTTCTTTCAACTCTTGTGGAGTCTTAGAATTATCAGCTTTCGCTGCTTCACCAGCTTGAACGGCTGTTTCGAAAGGAGTTACAGTGCTTGGTTTATAATCATCTTTCTTAACTGCGTTAGCTGCATCTAATGCTTTTTGTAATTCATCTAATGCATCTTGACGTTCTTTTGCTGCGATGGCATCGTTAATTGCTTTTGTTGCTTCTGCCACTTGTTGTGGTGTTGCATTACCATCAGCTTTAACCGCTTCACCAGCAGTTACTGCATCTTGAAGTGCTTTATCTTCTTTATCTGCAGGATCAAGTTGACCTAAAGTTTTTGCTTTATCGATTGCTTTTTGTAATTCTGCTTTATCAGCTTTTTGAACTAAGTTATTTTGCGCATCTTTCAATGCTTGCGTTGCTGCTTTAATATCTTCAGTTGTTTTCTTATCTGGTTCTGCAACGATAGCTTTACCTGCATCTTCTTTTTCAGTTAAAGGTGATACTGTATCAGGGGTAAAGTTGTTTTTATCAATTTTAGCGACTTTCGCAAGTTCAGCTTTCAATTCATCAAGCGCTGCTTGTTTTGCATCCGCTGCTTCTTTTGCTTCTTTAGCATCTTGTGCTTTTTTAGCATTAATCGCGTCATCTAACGCTTTTTTAGCTGCATCAACTGCTGCTTGATCCGCATTTTGATCTGCTTCAACTGCTTTCGCTGCTGTTAAGGCATCTTGTACTGCTTTATCTTCTGGGTCATTTGCGTTTAATTGACCTAAACCTTCAGCTGTCGCGATTGATTTTTCAAGTTCAGCTTTATTTGCTTTCGCTTGTAATGCATTTTGCGCGTCTTTGATTGCTTGTGCTGCTTCTTTCAACTGTTCTGGAGTTTTAGAAGTATCAGCTTTGGCTGCTTCACCAGCTTGAACGGCTGCTTCGAACGGTGCTACAGTGCTTGGTTTGTAGTCATCTTTCTTAACTGTGTTAGCTGCGTCTAATGCTTTTTGTAACTCATCTAATGCATCTTGACGTTCTTTTGCTACTAAAGCATCAGTTAATGTTTTAGTTGCTTGAGCGACTTGATCAGGTGTTGCATTGGCATTATCATTTACAGTTTTAGCTGCTGCTAAAGCATCTTGAACTGCTTTGTCTTCTTTATCTGCTGGATTTAAATCTTTTAATGCTTCTGCTTTGGCAATGGCTGCTTGTAATGCTGCTTTATCTGCTACAGGTTGTAATTGATTTTGTGCATCAGTAATTGCTTTAGCTGCCGCTTTTAATTCTGCAGGTGTTGCATTTGTATCTGCTGCTTTCGCTTTACCATCATTTAAGGCTGTTGTGAATGGTGCAACTGAATCTGGAGTAAAGCTATCTTTGTTAACAGCTTCTGCTGCTTTAATTGCTTTATTCAATTCATCTAAAGCGTCTTGACGTTCTTTCGCTGCTACAGCATCGTTTAATGCTTTTGTAGCTGCTTGAACCGCTTGAGGTGTAGCATTAGCATCTTCTTTAACAGTTTTAGCTGCTGCTAAGGCCTCTTGAACTGCTTTATCTTCTTTATCCGCTGCATCTAAGTTTGGTAAGGCTTCTGCTTTTTCAATCGCAGTTTGTAATGCAGTTTTATCCGCTCTATCTACTAAACCGGCTTCTGCTTCTTTAAGCGCTTGCGTTGCCGCTTTAATTTCTTCAGTTGTTTTAGCTTCTGGTGCTGCAACAATGGCTTTACCATCTGCTTCTTTTGTATTTAAAGGCGCTACACTGTTTGGTGTGTATTGATCTTTATTAAGACCAGCCACTTTTGCAAGCTCTGCTTTTAAAGCATCTAATGCATCTGCATGTTCCTTAGCTGCTACGGCATCATTTAATGTTTTTGTAGCTGCTTGAACTTCAGCTTGTGACGCATTTGGATTATCATTCACTTTTTTAGCTGCTGCTAAAGCATCTTGGACTGCTTTATCTTCTGCATCTGCGGGATTTAAACCTGTTAATGCTTCTGCTTTATCAATTGCTGCTTGTAATGCTGCTTTATCAGATTTAGCTTGTAATCCTTTTTCAGCATCTTTCAACGCTTGTGTTACTGTTTTAATTTCATCAACTGTTTTATTTTCAGGGTTAGCAACAATCGCATTGCCTGCTGTTTCTTTTTCAGTTAATGGTGCAACGCTATCAGGTGTAAAGTTGTTTTTATCAATTTTAGCGACTTTTGCAAGTTCTGCTTTTAACTCATCAAGTGCTGCTTGTTTTAATGCATCTGCTGCATCTTGTGTTTGTTTTGCTTTAATTGCATTGTCTAATTCGACTTTCGCTGCATCTACAGCTGCTTGGTCAGCGTTTTGGTTCGCATCAACTTGTTTTGCTTTGTCTAAAGCTGCTTTAACTGCGTCATCTTCAGGATCTCCTGCTTTTAACGGTTGTAATGCTTCAGCCGTTGCGATTGATTTTTCAAGCTCTGCTTTATTTGCTTTTTGTTTTAACGCATCTTTCGCAGTTTTAATTGCTTGTGCCGCTGCTTTAAGTTGTTCTGGTGTTGCATTTGAATCTGCTGCTTTTGCTTTACCATCTGTAACTGCTTTTTCAAATGGTGTCACAGTTTCAGGTGTGTAATTAGCTTTTGTAACAGCTTCTGCATCTCTAATTGCTGCATTTAATTCATCCAAGGCATCTTGGTAAAGTTTTTTGTCGATTGCTTTATTTAAAGTATCTGTTGCTTCTGCCACTTGTTGTGGAGTTGCATTACCATCTGCTTTGACTTGGTTTGCTTTTGCTAAAGCATCTTGAACTGCTTTGTCTTCAGTATCAGCTGCATTAAGTTGACCTAAAGTACCCGCTTTTGCAATAGCTTTTTCTAATTCTGTTTTATCTGCTTGTTTCACAAGTGCATTTTGTGCATCTGTTAATGCTTTTGTTGCTGCTTTGATTTCTTCTGTTGTTTTAGATTTTTCAGCTGTAACTACTGCATCTCCAGCTGTCACTTGTGCATTTAAAGCATTCACACTATCAGGCGTGAATGGTGCTTTATCTAACGCTTTGACTTCAGCTAATTTTGCTTTTAAAACATCTAATGCATCTGCATGTTCTTTAGCCGCAATTGCATCATTAATAGCTTTTGTCGCATCAGCTACCTGTTGTGTTGTTGCGTTCGCATTGTCTTTAACACCTTCACCTGCTGTTAGGGCATCTTTGACTGCTTTATCTTCAGCATCTGCTTCATTTAATGCACCTAATGCTTTTGCTTTATTAATTGCCGCTTCTAATGCTGATTTATCTGCATTATGTTGTAATTGTGCTTTTGCATCAGTGATTGCTTTTGCTGCTGCATCTAATTGTTCAGGTGTAGCTGTTTTATCTGCTGCTTTCGCTTCACCTGCTTTAATTGCTGCATCAAATGGTATCACTGAAGCTGGTGTGTAATCTGATTGGTTTACACCTTTCGCATCCTTAATTGCCGCATTCAAACGATCTAAAGCATCTTGATAAAGTTTTTGAGCAATCGCTTTATTTAAATCAGCTGTCGCTTGATCAACTTGTGCTTTTGTGGCATTGCCATCTGCTTTAACTGTGTTTGCTGCTGCTAATTTATCTTGAACAGCTTTATCTTCAGTATCTGCTGGATTTAATGTGCCTAAAGTGCCTGCTTTATCGATTGCTTTTTGTAATTCTGTTTTATCTGCTTGGCGTACTAAACCAGAAATACTATCATTGATGTCTTTTGTCGCTTGTTCGATTTGTTCAACAGTATATTGTTTACGTACTGTTGGATCATCAGACATAGACGCTGTTACTAATGGATTTACTTTTTGAATCGTATCTTTAACGGCTTGTAAGCTGTTTGGTGTATAACCATCTGTTTTTGCGACTTGTACACCTCTCATTACAGCTTGTTGTAGTTTTTCATATGCATCCGCTCTTAATTTTTCTTGGATAGCGTTATTTAAACTATTTTTACTGTCATCTACTGCTTTTTGAGTCGCATTTTGATCTGCATCTGTATTTTTCGCATTAGTTAAAGCTGTAATTAATTGTTGATCCATTGGTTTAGTTGGATCTAAATTTGTATATTTACTTGCTTCTGCAATAGCTTTTTCTAAGTCTGTTTTATCTGCTTTACGCACTAATTGATCTTTAGCTTGTTTAACTTCTTGAGTTTTCGCATTAAATTGATCTGTTGAACCATTTTCAGGATGAGCAATTAATGCTTCTGCCTCAGTTAACTTCGCATCTAATGCTGCAACACTATTTGGTGTGTAGTCATTTTTATTTACAGTTTTCGCATCTGCGACTGCTGCTTTTAATGCTTCAAGCGCTTTATTAGGCGTTACTACAATATTAAATGTTGAAGTACCAACATTTGTTGAACCATCAGTTGCGCTAACTGTTACTGTAGATGTACCAACAGTTGTCGGTGTACCTGTAATTTGTTTTGTTGTTGGGTCAAATGATAATCCAGTTGGTAAACCTGTTACTGCTAATGTCGGTGCAACTTTAGAGTTATCTTCAGCATTTACATTAATTGGTGTCATTGGTGTATATGCTTCAGTTGTTTGTTCTACAACCATAGTAACATCTGGCGCTTTTGTATCCACTACTGTATACGTAAATGTTTTAGTAGTGCTTAAACCAGCATGGTCAGTTGCAGTTACAGTTATTGTTGACGTACCCACTGCAGTCGGTGTACCAGAGATTGTATTTGTAGCTTCATCAAATGTTACACAGGCAGGCAAACCTGTCACTGTTTTCGTATTAAGATGCTTACTATTATCTGTAATATCTAAAACTAACGGTTTCATTTCTGTATTAACATCGACTGTTGGCGCTGCTATATCACCAATTTTTGGTGCTTCAATATCTTTAACATAGTAAACAAGAAATTGACTCGCATTTGTTAATTTAATTGTTTTTTTAGTTTTATCATAAGTAGGCGCATGTGACGTATCTTCACTTAATAATTTATAGCCTTTGTCTGCTAAGTATGTGCTAGGGTCTTGTACAGTAATAATCTTATCAACATCACCAGATGTACGAAGTGGTCGATCGATTAATTCTTGTAAATCTGTATCTACAAAATCTTCTTCTAATAAGGCAGCTGCAGTATATGTGAATTTTTCAAGTTTTACTTGTTGTAGGTTATATGCCCCACCAGTTGAAGCAGAAATGGATAAAGAATACTCATTTTTACGTGTATAACTAAAGTATTTTTGTAAACTTTGTTTCCAGGTTTGACCTGCATATGTGATAGTCATTTCTTTCGTATCACCATCATAATCAATCGTAAATGGTTGGAATTGGTTATTTGATGGCTGTACATCTAACAATGCGGCCTTCCATCCAGGTAAACCTGTTTGAGTAGTTACTGTTCCTGCTTTGTCCGCGAATATAAATGCTCCAAATGCTCCTTTATTATAGAAATCAATCGGGTCTGGTTTAGTTTTACCTTTAGGGTCAAAGCTTTTATTAACATACGTGTCTAATTTGAATCCAAATGCATAAGGCAATCCGCCCATTCCTAGTCCTGAACCGTACTCACCAATGACGTTAGGATCACCTGGGTTGAAAACAAAGGCAAGTCCATCGCCACCTGGATCCCCATCTCTAGAATGGCCTTCATATTTGTCTCCCAAGTTAACTGCTCCGGTAAAATGGAAGTCTTTATTAACGTTCATTTTTGTATCTAAAGTAATTGAACCTCTGAAACTTGGAAAATCAGGAGTTAATGTAGCAATACCTTTTGTTTGATCATAGTATGCAATCCCGTGAGTAATGAAGTATTGATTAAAGTTTTCAGGCGTCACCACGACATCATCTTTTAAAGAGGTATCAACTGAAAATGTACGTACTGCTGTCGTTGGTTCTTCTACTGCTGATCTTAATTTTGTCGCTTGTGGGCTGTATAAGTCTTTTTGTGCTGAACCTTGCTCAAGTAAAAGTTTTAACACTTCTGCTTTAATTTGGTCCTCTGTTAAATCTGTAGTATCGATAACAGCTAATGCTGCATCTACTTTTGAACTGTCATAATCTGAGGCAAGTTCAGTTTTTACTTTATCTACCTTTTGTTCGGTAGATAGTGGTGTTGATTCTATTGTTGGTGTTGCTTGGTCTGTTGAAGTCACTGTTTTAGCTTCTGAAGTATTGTTTGTTTCAGAAGTTGTTGCTGATGTTGTATCAGCTTTAGTTTCTTCTTTAACTGACTCAGTTGTTGATTTAGGAGCTTCAGTAGTAGCTGCTGATTGTTCTTTTGTAGAATCAACTGTTTTCGTTTGTTCGGCTTCAGCTTGTTTCACTGCTTCAGCTTCTGCTTTTTGTGCTTTGTCAACAACTGCTTGAACGTCAGCTTCAGTTTGAGCTTGTTTGACTTCAGCAGTATATTGTTTAACTGTTTCTTCAGTTAAATGTGTAAATGTAGAAAGTTTAGACAATGCGTCTGTCTTAACTGTCTCCAATACATTTGATGTAGTTTGAGTGTTTCCAGCTTGTTGAGTAGTGTCTGTTGTTTTATCTTGTGGCACTGTGTTCTCTACCGGTTCTTGTTGGGATGTACTTGTATCTTTAGATGCCTCTACAACTGTGTTATCGTTTGTGCTCTCCGCTGCTTTGGCTTCGCCATTGTGACCTAAGAATAAAA
This sequence comes from Staphylococcus sp. HMSC056G08, assembly GCF_001812305.1. Classification (NCBI taxonomy): domain Bacteria; kingdom Bacillati; phylum Bacillota; class Bacilli; order Caryophanales; family Staphylococcaceae; genus Staphylococcus; species Staphylococcus sp. HMSC056G08. The sequence goes on along the minus strand of NZ_KV808542.1, from coordinate 408 downwards.
GTGATCCAATAAGAATAGATGCTGTACCTACAGTAAATCTTCTAATTGAATAGCGATTTCTTAAGTTAGGCAAAAAATCCAACTTCTTCATTTGATGTCCTCCGATATATTAAATTTTGAACTACTTTATAATTATAAAACGGAGTGACACAATTGTATATAAAATAGGTTCCATGAAGTTTTAATGGTATTTTATAGTATTCAGTTATGTATTTTAATAATAATGGTGCATAATACATATAAACTACGGTTGCATCTACTATTACCGGCATATTTTAATGTGCACAATAAGACTTTTAACATTATAGTTTATAAGCATCAACATAATTTCTACATGTAAAATTTACAAAAACGTAACACAAACGTAATAAAACGGCTCTCTGTCAAATAGGACTGGTGAGCAAAAAC
>NZ_KV808541.1:0-288 GCF_001812305.1 Staphylococcus sp. HMSC056G08 | reverse complement strand
AGTCGCTATCTGCGTCTGAATCGCTGTCCGCATCTGAATCATCTTTAGCACCATGGATGATTACTTCATCTTGTGGTTCTTCAATGATTTCTCCAGTTTCAGGATCTTTCAAGCCATCTTTACCTGGGATAACTTTAGTTTCACCTTCTGGTAAGTTTGGATCAATTTCTTCACGTGTACCATGAGGAATAATTTCAGGTGCATAGTTAACAATTTCGTCTATTGGTTCTTTCGTTACTTCCGTTGTTGGTTCGCCTTCGCCTACTTTTTCTCCCGTTAATGGATTAA
>NZ_KV808540.1:0-23820 GCF_001812305.1 Staphylococcus sp. HMSC056G08 | reverse complement strand
TGGTACAAACGGGTTCGGAAGCACAGGATATTAATCAGCTTGGCGGTTCGTCCGCCTTGCTTTTAGGAGGTAAAAAATAATGGGAATTATATTTTTATATTTAACATGGGGGATATTTGCATTGCTCATGATTGCGAATCTTGTAAAAGAATTTATATTTTTTAAAAACAGAAAAACCAAAATAAATCTGTTTGTAGATTCATTGCATTCAACGATGTATGTATCTCCTAATAAAAAAACTACTGATGAAGAATTACAAAAGATAATTGAAGAATACAAAGACACTTATCAAGTTAAAATTATTGAGCCTAACCAAAACATCACAGGTATTAACAAATATGTAGTAGATTTTACGCATAATAAGAAGGAGTCTTGAATATGATTAAACCAATACTCAAACTAATCTTAACGCTTACGCTATACGAAACAGCTAAATACATCACTGAACAACTTATCGTTCACGTAACACAGAATGATGATGTGGAAGTACCTGCAGACTTCGACATACACGATCATATACATCTTAATGATTTAAAAGCAGAGGTGAGTGATTGATGTGGGCGAGAAGGTAAACGAAGAGAACAAAAAATTAGACTTTGATAAAACGAAAGAAAATGAAAGAGAGCTTCTTATAAAGGGTTATCATTATTGTATTGAATATATTGACGAACAAATTAAGCAGGCAATTGATAATGGTATATACAGAGTATCTTTAAGTGTTTTTGCTTTACAACTCACTCTTATTTCTAATGATGCAGGAAGAATTAATGATGATACTATTCAAGCAGTTATATATCATTATAAAAAACAAGGGGTTAAAGCCTATATTCATTTTGAAGAAGGATATGGAGGTGTAAATATTAGAAAATTTCCGGAGAAAGAACTCATTATAGATTGGAGTAATGTATAAATGTGGATAGCACTAACCATTCTCTTCGCTCTCCTCTCTCTTGTGCTTTATATGGCGAATAGAGAGTTGTATGAAGAGTTGGAGTTGAGGGATAATATAATAGAAAAATTGATTGAAAGGAATGGAAGAAAATGAATAAGAGAGATTATTACTTAAAGTTAATTAAAAAGATTGAAGGACGTATAGAGTTCTGCGAAGAAGAAGTACAATGTATAGAAAACAGTATTAAAAAGGAACAACAATATTTGAATAAATTAGAAGACGAGTTGAATACACTAGAAGCAGTTAAAGAAGATATCTTCAACAAATTATTATAACGTTAGGTTATCACACATCGCGAAAGTTATAATAAAATGTTATGATTGACGTATACATCATTCATCAATGGAGGTTATACATGTATACGCCAACCGAAGTAAAACAATTGATTACAGATTATCATTGGATGCGCAGATTGATTGATCATCAAGTATATGAGTATGATAGTACATCTATCGGTCAATATGGTATTGAGTCATCAATGCCTAAAGCTCAAGGGACTACAGGTAACAAAGTTTTAGTAAGGGTTATACAGAATGATAAAGATAGACGTAAGACACAAGACCTTATAGATAAGGTGACGTTTATCGATAAGTATGAACATCTGATTACTAACGATAAGAACTATCATATTTTACAGTTACTCAAACAAGGAGAAAGTATAACCGCTATTGAAGTGTTTATGAAGTCCAGCAGAAAGAATATATATAGCAGAATAAATCAGATAGTAGATGTATATATGAAAGTGCAAGGGTAACAGAATACACAGATTACACACTTTACACAGATTACACACTGTTTTGTTTAGCTGAATTAATTTTATATAATTGAGTTACAACAATATTATCAATTTGCAAAGACACGCGCGATCAATACTATATTATAACTGAGGCACATCACTAACGTGGTGTGTCTCTTTTATTATGAGGTGAACAATGGAACTTAATAAGTATCAGTCTCTAAAGAAACCTAAAGACAAACAACATCATATACTGCATCTGATGACATCAGTAGGTAATATTGCTGATGTATATAACAATGATACTGATAAAATAGGTAATGAAGAACTTACAGTTATGTTAGGAGATGTGTTAGAAGATTTAACAGCGTTAGCTACATTGAATAACATAACGCTAGATACAGTCGCTGGTATCAATATAAATAGTTATCAACCTAACATGCATAACCTAATTGATGTAGGAGATACTGTTACGTATGAGAAAGAAAGATATATTGTACATGATGTTATTGGTAATCAATTGTTGATTGCTAACAGAGATAAAGACTTAGTAATTGATATTAATTCATTAAGAAGGTGAAAGCAATTGGGATAATGCGTAGATGTAGTCACCCAACATGTAATACGTTGATAAGCCACAATGAAACATATTGCAACAAGCATAAGACTTATATTAACGGTAAATACAATGATTTGAGACAAAGAAATGACCCAGAATACTTAAGGTTTTATAAATCAAAACAATGGCAGAACATGAGGGAACTTGTGATGATAGATAATCATTACTTGTGTAGACAATGTGGAAGGCAAGCAAATGTTGTTGACCATATCATACCAACAAAAATAGATTGGTCGAAAAGATTGGAAAAAGAAAACCTTCAACCATTATGCAATGAATGCCACAACAGAAAAACGAAAAGAGAACAAAGTGAAGTCCCCCACAGGAAATAACGGGGTGTAATATTAAACTACTCGAGAACGAGGCAGAGTTTTCTTCTCAAAAAATTCCCTTTATCTAGAAATTTTATTAGGAGGTGCTAAATTTGGCTGGTAGACCTAAAAAATTATTGATGAATTCCAATAAAAATTATACAAAAGAAGAAATTATCGAAAAAGAACGACAAGAAACACAGTTGAGTAAATTCTCCAAAATAGATTCTACACCACCAAGCTTTTTAGATGAAATTGCAAGAGAGGAATACTTACGGATTATCCCTCATATGCAAGAATTACCAATTTCTAACTTAGATAAAGGTCAAATTGCACAATATTGTAGTTTCTATAGTGATTTTGTAAAAGCAAGTTTAATTTTAGAAAAAGAAGAACTAATGATTGAAGACACACGAGGTAATATGAAGATCAATCCCGCTTTCAATGTAAAAGAGAAGGCGGGTATTCGTATGCAGCAAACAGCCAACACATTAGGATTAACTATTGATAGTAGACTGCGAATAGTTGTTCCTGAAGAGGAAGAAGAGGACGACCCATTTGCACAATTTGCGAGTGATGCTCAATGATAGATTTTGTAACACTATACGCTAAGAAAGTTGTTAGTGGAGAAATCTTAGCAAGTAAGAAAAATATAGCAGTGGCTCAAAGACACTTAGATGATTTGAAAAATGCTCCATTAGATTGTTATTTCGATGTTGACCAAGCAAATAAAGCTATTAAATTTATAGAAATGCTTCCTGATCCTAAAACAAATCAACCTATGCCTTTAATGCTATTTCAAAAGTTCATTGTAGGTAGTATATATGGATGGCGTAGACGCGGTGGTTTCAGACGTTTTACGAAAGCTTATATTAGTATGGCAAGAAAACAAGGTAAGTCATTAATTGTCTCAGGTATGTCACTGAATGAATTGTTATTTGGTCAATATCCTAAATATAATCGTCAAATATATGTATCATCTTCGACGTATAAACAAGCACAGACGATTTTTAAAATGGCAAGTCAACAAATTAAATTACTACGTTCTAAAAGTGATTTAATCCGTAAATCTACAGAAGCGCGTAAAACAGACCTTGCGCATATAACATCAGAGAGTGTGTTTGAACCGCTTTCTAATAATCCAGATGCGGTTGATGGTAAAGACCCTACCGTTGCGATTTTAGATGAATTGGCCAGTATGCCGGATGATGAGATGTATTCAAGGTTTAAAACAGGTATGACGCTTCAAAAGAATCCCCTTACTCTCTTAATATCTACAGCAGGTGATAATTTAAATAGTCAAATGTATCAAGAGTATAAATACATCAATAATATTTTATCTGGAGAGGTCAAAGCGGATAATTACTTCGTATATTGTGCAGAAATGGATTCAGAAGATGAGGTAAATGATGAATCTTTATGGATTAAAGCAATGCCTTTGTTGGAATCAGATGAACATAGGGATACAATTCTTCGTAACATTAAAGCGGATATTCAAGATGAGTTAGAAAAAGGGACATCATTCCATAAAATACTAATTAAAAACTTCAATCTTTGGCAAGCTAATAAAGAAGATAGCATAATAAACATCCGAGAGTGGGAAAATGCGGAAATTGAGAAAGACGTATCAAAAATATATGGAAGCGATGTTTATATTGGGGTTGACCTTTCAAGGTTAGATGATTTAACCAGTGTAGGTTTCCTATTTCCGCAAGAAGATAAAACAATGTTGATTGATAGTCACTCATTTATAGGTTTACGAACTACATTAGAGCAAAAATCAAAAAGAGATAAGATTGACTATCAAAAAGTTATTCATAATGGAGAGGCAGAAACAACCCGTTCACCTTCTGGAATGATTGATTATCGACAAGTTATTGAATTTATTGCAGATATCATAGACAAATACAATCTCAATGTTAAAGCTGTTTGTTATGATCCTTGGAATGCACAATCTTTTATCACTACCCTAGAAACAATGATGATTGATTGGGATTTAATTGAAGTAGGCCAAAACTTTAAACAACTTTCACAGCCCATAAAAGAATTCAGAATGTGGATAGCTGAAAGGCGATTAAAACATTTTGGTAATGACTTGCTAACAATAGCAGTGAATAACGCAGTATTAGCTTTTGATTACGAAGATAATGTGAAAATTGATAAACGTATCAACAGACAAAAAATTGACCCTATTATTTCAATAATCACAGCATTTAGTGAAGCACGTATGCATGAATTTGAAATTGATTGGTCATCTATTTATGAAAGTGCTGAATTTGGCTTCTAGGTGGTGAGTAAATGAATTTTAATAAGATATATATTTTTTTGAAATTGCTAATTGTTAATATCGTCAGTATCTTATTTTTAATAGGTTTAACTGTGGTTAATATTGCAATGTATATCGGCTTTGGTTTAGTTTTCGGATTAATTGCTACAGGTTTAACTTTGATTCTGATTGCGTTAATTATCGATCATGAGTCTAAAGAAAGGGGATAAATAAGTGGGTATTTTCTATAAAGCAGAAAAACGAGATTTACAGTACAACGAAGAAGACTTGCAAATGATGGTTAGTACATTGCCAGGATTTCAAGGGAGTAATATTCGTGAATATGCGTCTGTTGATGCTATTAAACACAGTGATGTATTTACTGCTGTCACAATGATTGCATCTGATTTGGCTCGTATGCCCATCAGGCTAATGGAAAACAGAGAAATAGATTATAATAATCGTATTACTCACTTGTTGAATACAAGACCAAATGCAGTATATAACGGCTATATCTTTAAATTAGTTGTGTTTATCAATGCACTATTAACATCTCATGGTTATGTAGAAATTATCAGAGATAAATTGGGGTTACCAGAAGCGTTAGTTTTTAGAAAAACATCAGAAGTTCAATTGAAAGTATCAGATGGTGGTTATTATTATTATAAATTTAGAACAATCACTGAAAATGGAAAGATGATTGAACGAAAAATTAATTTTGATGATATGTTAGATATAAAATTTTACTCATTAGATGGTATTAATGGTTTATCTTTATTAGATACACTCAACAAAACCATTGATGCAGATAATAATGGTAAAGATTTTCTTAATAATTTTCTGAGAAATGGTACACATGCAGGCGGTATTCTTAAAATGAAAGGCGTTTTAAATGATAAGAAAGCAAGAAACCGAGCAAGGGAAGAATTCCATAGAGCTTTCAGTGGTACTAAACAGGCAGGTAAGGTTGTTGTTCTAGATGAATCAATGACATTCGATCAACTTGAGGTAGATACAGAGGTTTTGAAACTTATTAGAGAAAATAAGTCGTCTACTCGAGAGATTGCCGGAGTATTTGGGATACCCCTTCATAAATTTGGTGTAGAAACAACTAATATGAGTATCACAGATGCTAATTTAGACTATTTATCTACATTAAAACCTTATACAACATGTGTATGTGCAGAATTAAACTTTAAGTTTAATGATGAAATCACAGATGATTTTAAAGAGTTTATCTTTGACACTACTGAAATTCGTGTGGTAGATGAAAAAACACAAGCAGAAATAGATAAAATCAACTTGGATAGTGGAAAAACAAATATTGATGAAATTAGAAAGCGTGATGGCTTACCACCTATTCCTGGTGGACACGGCAGTATTCATCGCGTTGACTTAAACCATGTGAATATCAGTCTGGTAGATGAGTACCAAATGAATAAATCGAAAGGTACAGACAACAAACTGAAAGGTGGTGAACAAAATGGATAAAGAAATCAGAGTAGGCGTTGTTGATGAGGTAAGGACTAGTGATGACCAAAAAATGATTATTGAAGGTTATGCGTTAAAGTTTGATACATGGTCAGAAGATTTAGGTGGTTTCAAAGAAACAATCTCTAAAGAAGCATTAAGAAACACAGACTTATCTGATGTACGTTGTTTAGTCGACCATCAACCATCGCAAATCATTGGAAGAACAAGTGCTGGTACCTTAGCACTTCGAGTAGATGATGTTGGATTAAAATATCGTTGTGAGTTACCTAATACAACATTCGCACGTGATTTATACGAAAATATGCGCCTTGGTAACATAAATCAATGTTCATTTGGTTTTATGTTAGATAAGAAAGGCGATGAACTGCGTTATGATGAGCAAGAAGGTATTTATAAACGTACTTTAAAAAGCATCAGTCAATTAACTGATGTATCGGTGGTTACTTACCCAGCCTATAAAGATACTGATGTTAAACCAGCAATTAGAAGTATAGAGAATTTTGAACGAGAAAAACGCAAGTTCAAACTTAGAAACAAAATTAATGAATATGCTAATCAAAAATAATATTCGGTGAAGTTGAACACCATAAAAAATACAACCTAGGACATGTCTATAAGATGATGTCTTTTTTTAATATTAAAAATTGGAGGTTCTATAATGAATAAAAAACAAAAACTACAAGCATCGATTAAAGATGCACAACGTCAAATTGACCTAAAAGTAAAAATCGCTACGCGTGCGTTAGATAATGATGAGTTGGAGAAAGCAGAACAACTTGAACAGGAAATTGCAGAATTACGCAAAAAAATTCAAGAAAAAGAAGAAGAATTATCTAAAATTAAAGAAGATGATGATAATAAAAGTAACGAAGGAAATACAGAACCAAGTCAAACTGAAGGTAATGTGAATGTACGTTCAATGGGTAAATATGGTAATGTTTTCGATTTAGCTATTCCTGGGCAACAAACACAAGTAACTTCACAAGAAGTTAGGGATTTCCAAAATTATCTTGAAACTCGAGATGACATTCAAGGTGGATCATTAAAAACAGATTCTGGTTTCGTTGTCATTCCAGAAGAAATTGTGACTGATATTTTAAAACTTAAAGAAGTTGAATTTAACTTAGATAAATATGTAACAGTTAAGAAAGTTAATAATGGTTCTGGAAAATATCCAGTTGTACGACAATCAGAAGTTGCAGCGTTACCAGAAGTTGAAGAACTTGCTGAAAATCCTGAGTTAGCAGTTAAGCCATTCTTCCAACTGGCATATGACATCAAAACACGCCGTGGTTATTTCCGAATTTCACGTGAAGCAATTGAAGATGCGAAAGTCAATGTGCTACAAGAATTAAAATTATGGATGGCTCGTACGATTGCGGCAACACGAAACCAAGCTATTATTGATGTAATCCAGAATGGAGGGCCAGGAGAAAATGGAGACAGTACAAAATTACGTTCTGTTGAGGCTGCAGGTATCGATGGCTTAAAAGATGCAATTAATTTAAATGTGAAACCTAACTATGAACATAATGTGGCGATTGTATCACAAACATTGTTTGCTAAGTTAGACAAGTTGAAAGACAAAAATGGTAATTACTTAATTCAACCGGATGTTAAAGAGAAAACACAACAACGTTTGTTAGGTGCTAAAGTAGAGATTTTACCTGATGAAATGTTAGGAGATTCTGGAGCGGAAACGTTAATTATTGGTAACTTAAAAGATGCTATTGTGTTATTTGATCGTTCACAGTACCAAGCTCAATGGACAGACTATATGCACTTCGGTGAGTGCTTGATGGTTGCTGTTCGTCAAGATTGCCGTATCTTAGATTATAAAGCAGCAGTGGTTGTTCACTTTAAAGATGAAGCAACTGAAGAAGTACAAACTTTATAAGGAGGAATAGAACATGGCTAAATATAAAGTGAATCAAGCATATATTGATAAAGAATTAAAACGTACCTTGCAAAAGGGTGAAGAAGTAGAAATGACTGTGAAACGTGCAAATGAAGTTAACAAAAATGGCAAACCTAAAAATGGTATGTTAACTAGAATTGATGACTAGAGGTGAAGTGTGGTGGACTTAACACTTTTAAAAAAGCATTGTAAAATCGACCACAATTCTGAAGATGACTTGCTCAAAGAATACTACAATTGGGCAAAATACGATATAGCTAATGCAGTTACAGATGATATAGAGTGGTTGGAGGAACAACCGTTGTTTAGAGCGGCTGTATATCCTTTGACCGCTTATTATTTTGAAAATCGTATTGCTTTTGAAGAACGAGATTTGAATTATGCGCCACATATGGTTCTAAGTGTAGTTCATAAGTTGAGGGATGCATATGAAATTCAATTCAAATAGATTAAACGAGCGGGTTACTTTTTGTGAAGACATAAGTAAATCTATTAACGGCTTACCACAAAAACCTGTCCCACAAGAATTATATAGTTGTTATGCAGCCATTCAAGACGCGAGAGAATCAGACACACAAACAAGTATCAGTACAGGATCTAAATTTATTAAAACTATTATCATTAGAGATCCTCGTGGTGAATATAAGCCAAATAACAAGCACTATGTGTTACATGAAGGTGAAAGGTATGACATTATTTATGTAAAGAAGGATTATCAAGATAAAGCTTTCATTCGAGTATATTGTGAGGTTATTTTATAATGCCTGCTAAAATTGAAAAAAATGACATTGAGCAAGGTCTTGTTAGAAAGCAGCTTGAATTTAATGCTAAGCAAAATCAAGTGTTAAGAGAAGCAGCTCAAGCGTTAGTACCTGAATTAGCTAGAACCACTCCCGTCAGCGATAGAAAAAAACATGCAAAGAGTCACGTAACTATTTCTAATGTAAGGACTGATAAAAACAGTTATGAAAAGTACATTGTTGTAGGTTACGAAAAAGGTTATTCACATCGTATACACGCAACAGAGTTTGGAACCATGTATCAACGTCCGCAATTATGGATTACTAAGACAGAGAAAAACAATAGACAACTCGTTTATCGAAAGATGTTAAGTGCCATGAAGAAGGTGATTAAATGAGTATAACCGAATTAATCTATAATGAAATCATTAAAGATGAGCGGATTACTATAAAAGATAATGTTTTTAGGTATGTAGTACCTCAAAACTTTCATACACAGACTAGTAAACCAATTGTTAGGATATTTCCTTTGCCTTTTAATCCTGAAGAATATGCTGACAATGAAGAAATGACTAGAGAATACGATGTTCAAGTAGATATTTGGTGGTCTGAAAATGAGCCAAGCGAGCAAGCTGAACGAATTGCAAAAAGATTAAAGGAATTAGATTTTAAATCATATTATAGAGAACCCTTGTACGAAGTAGAAACAATGACGTTTCGTGAAATAATTCGTGCAAATGGTTCTCTTTTTATTTAGGAGGAGTTTTTATGGAAAAATTAAAGTTAAATTTACAGCATTTTGCAGAAAAGGATACAGGAGTTTCCGGTATTGCAATTGGTGTTACAAATTTCTATTGGGCGCCTATTGTTAAAGATACAAGTGAAAACTGGGAAGTAAAACCAGGTTCTCGTACACGTTTCTTGAAAGAAATCGAAGTTGACCGACCACAAGAAGTGGAAGAAGAATATGGAGATAATATGGTTGCAGCAACTGCTGTTTCTAACGGTAAATTATCAGTTAAAACAACTTTCGTTTCCATCCCTGCAGATCAAAAAGCTTTCTTATCCGGTGCTAAAAAAGGTGACGGAGGATATAAATACGGAGCGAATGATATTCCACCAGATGTAGCGGTAGTATTCGAGCGTACAAACCATGATGGCTCATCTGAATGGGTGGGACTATTTAAAGGTAAATTTACGCGTCCATCATTATCAGGACAATCAAAACAAGATAAGGTTGAATTCCAAAATGATGAAGTTGAAGGTTCATTTGTAGACCGTTTATATGATGAATCATCGCATGTGACTGGTTATGATGATAAAGGTTCTACAAAAGGTCGCGACTATGTTTTCTTAGAAACATTCGGAAAAACTTATGAAGATTTTATCAACTCATTAGCACCAAGTGAAAGTGAAACAGTTGTTAAGTCAATGAAAGATAGCACATCACCAGAGGACTCAGAAGAATTACAATCACTATAAAACTTTAAGAGGGGAATTCCCCTCTTTTTTTAATGAAAAATTTAAAATCAGAAAGAAGGAATATAATTATGACAAGAGCATCAATTGAACTTATTACAGGATATACAAAAACAGGTAAACCACAGACTAAAAAATACTTAGCAAAGCCGATGATGTCACTTTTTGACACAATTCAAGGTTCAAAGTTATCTACAAAACTAACAAAAACGTTTAAACAACCGGATTTTGAAGATTTAACACAAGAGGAATTTGACAAGTTGAGTGAAACAGAACAAAAAGAATATCAAGCTAAAGTTGAAGAGTATCAAGAATTGGTTTCAGAACAATTTGAAGTTTTAGATGAAGTTACAGCATTTGTAGCAGAAGGATTTGATAACCAATTCACATCAGAGGAGTTGCAAAAAGGTATTCCAGCAGGCGCTGAAGGTCTTAGTACTTTAGTTACTGTTTTAGAAACACTTATTTCAGGAGATTTAGACGATACAAAAAAGTTCGTGACAGAGAAGAAGAAATAAACCCTGAAGATTTAACTCCTGAAGGCAGATATAACAACTATATGAAGCTTGCAAAAAAGTTGATTGAAGATGGTATGGATGCTGAAAAAGTAGCAAATATGCCTATTCATTTCTTTTTAGAAATTGTAAGCAGCAAAGTGGAAAGCAAGAAAAAAGCAAAAAGCTTTGCAGATATTTTTTAAAGAAAGGAGGTTAGTGTATGGGGAACCCAATAGGTAATATGGTCATAAGAGTTGATTTAGATGGCTCAGGTTTTAATAAAGGAATGGCCGGATTAAATCGACAAATGCGCATGGTATCTCGTGAAATGAGTGCTAATTTATCAAAATTTGGTCGTTATGATCAATCTCTTGAAAAATCTAAAGTTAAAGTAGAGGGGTTAACTAAAAAACAGCGTGTACAAGCTCAAAAAGTAAAAGAGTTAAAACAAGAATATGACAAATTATCTAAAGAAACTGGGGAAAATAGCGCGAAAACTCAAGCAGCAGCTGCAAACTATAATGAAGCATACGCCGAATTAAATAAGTATGAAAGAGAACTGAAAGAAGCAACTGAAGAATTGAGAGCTCTTGAACGACAACAACAAGCTATGAATACTACTATGGGAAAGATAGGTAGTAAGTTCTCTGAAATAGGACCTAAATTCCAAGAAATAGGTCAAAAAATGCAATCTGTAGGACGTAGCATGTCTATGTATGTTACTGCTCCTATTGTTGCAGGTTTTGGTGCTGCTGCTAAAAAGAGTATTGATTTTGATGATTCAATGCGAAAAGTGAAGGCTACATCTGGTGCTACTGGTTCAGAATTCCAACAATTAAGAGATAAAGCCCTTGAAATGGGAGCTAAAACTAAATTTAGTGCATCTGAATCAGCAGCAGCTCTTAACTATATGGCCTTAGCCGGCTGGGATACCAAAGATATGTTAGGCGGTATCGATGGTGTTATGCAATTAGCCGCTGCATCAGGTGAAGATTTAGCGCAAGTCAGTGACATTGTTACAGATGGATTGAGTGCGTTTGGATTAAAAGCCAAAGACAGTAGTCATTTTGCTGATGTTTTAGCTCAAACAAGCTCAAAAGCAAATACTGATGTTCATGGTTTGGGTGAAGCATTTAAATATGTTGCACCAGTTGCTGGGTCGTTCGGATTCTCTGTAGAAGATACATCTATCGCATTGGGATTAATGGCTAATTCAGGTGTAAAAGCATCGCAAGCGGGTACAGCTCTAAAAACTATGATGACTAGGCTGACCGGAACGAGTGGTGAGGCTAAAAAAACAATGGAAAAATTGGGTATTACAATCACTGATAGCCAAGGACAAATGTTACCTTTCAGAGATATTATGGACCAATTAAGGGAAAGTATCGGCGGATTATCCGAAGCACAACAATCAGCTGCAGTAAAAACATTATTTGGACAAGAGGCTATGAGTGGTATCTTACCAATCATCAACGCGTCTGACGAAGATTACAAAAAACTAACTAAGTCTATTGATAACTCAACAGGTGCTTCTAAACGTATGAGTGACGAAATGGAAGGCGGCATTGGCGGTTCGATTCGAAAAATGAAGTCAGCTATCGAATCAATGGCGATTAGTATAGGTGATGTTCTAGCACCACATATACGTAAAGCCGCTGATTTTCTTGCAATGTTAGCTGATAAGTTTACAAATATGCCTGGTTGGGTGAAAACCGGAGTAGTAGGGTTAGGTATATTCGCTGCAGCTTTAGGTCCTTTAATCTTAACCACAGGTGCGTTTACCGCAGCACTAGGCAGCATTATGACTACTTTAGGTCCTGTGATGAAAGGCATAGCTAAAGCTGGTGGCGTAATGAATTTCTTAGGAACCAAAGCGCCGTTTGCTGCTAAAGGCTTGACTTTAGTAGGTGGAGCTTTTAAATTCATGCTTGGTCCAGTAGGTTTAGCAATTGCAGCAATAGTAGCAATCGGTACAGCATTTGTAATTGCTTATAAAAAATCTGAAACATTCAGAAATATAGTTCACTCTGTAATAGATCCAGTGATGAATGGCCTAAAAAAGATGTGGGATGTTGCTAACCAAATATTTAATGCTTTAGGAAGTTTATTATCTGGTAAAACATTACCAACAGTGGATTTATTATCCAAGATTATGCCTAAAGAAACTGCTAGAAAAGTGACCGTTACTTTAATGCAAATTAGACAAGTATTTATAGACGCTTTTAAAGGTATTTGGTCATATATACAAGAAATAGGTAAGAAGTTATCTGATTTTTGGAAGGAAAATGGAGATACTATCATCCAAGCATTAGCCAATATTTGGAGTGTCATATCGACTGTCTTTATAGAGATTAAGAACTTTTTATGGCCTATTTTACAAGAGTTAGGCGGTCTTGTTCAAACTATATTTATGAATGTTATAGTTCCAATTATCAAAATAGCAATGGGAATTATATGGAATGTAATGAAGTTTTTATGGCCACTAATCAAGATATTAATCGTTGATACTTGGAATAATATCAAAAATATTATCAATGGAGCTTTGGATATCATTTTAGGTATTGTTAAGATATTCAGCGGACTATTTACTGGCCAATGGAAGCAAGTTTGGAATGGTGTTAAACAAGTATTCAGTGGTGCATTAACGCTTATATGGAACCTTATCCAACTTTGGTTTATCGGTAAAATACTTAAAGTAGTTAAGATATTCAGCGGACTTTTCAAAAGTGTTATAAGTTCTGCTTTTAAACATATCAGAAGTGTAATAACTACAGTCCTTAAGTTTATTTGGTCTATTATCAGCACGATTTTCAAACGGATATTAAGTATCACTAAAACGATATTTGGTGCCGTGGCAAAATTTATTAAGTATATATGGAATGGTATAAAAAATACTATCGTCGGAGCAGTTAAATTTATTTATAACGGAGTTAAACGTTACTTTACCGCAGTTAAAAATACTGTGAACAAAATATTTACTGCTGTAAAAAGTTTTGTCGTCAAAACATGGTCGAATATAAAGAACACCGTTGTAAAATATGCTAAAAGCTTATGGACCGGCGTACGTAATACATTTAATGCTTTATCCAAAGGTGTTCGTAATATTTTTAGTCGCTTACGTAGATGGTTATCAGACACTTGGAGAAATATTAAAAACACAGTAACTAGATACGCCTCACAGTTATGGGCGTCAGTCAAGAAGACTTTTAATAATTTATACAACGGTACTCGTGATATAACTAATAATGTTAAGAGAAAAGTAACAGGTATCTGGCAAGGAATAAAGAAATCTGTAACTGGTATTGCTAGTGCGTTATGGAGTTCTGTTAAGAAGACTTTTACAAACATGCGTGATGGATTAGCTAATATCATTGGTAAAATTAAAGATCATATCGGCGGCATGGTAAGTGCTATCAAAAAAGGTTTGAATGGTCTTATCAAGGGCTTAAACTGGGTAGGTTCTAAGTTGAGCTTGCCTAAAATACCTAAATTATCAACTGGTACACAAAGAATTAATCGCCACGTTAGAACAACATCTGATGGTCGATTAAAAGATGGCACTATGGCTATTGTGGGTGATAGAGGACCGGGTAACGGAAAAGGTAAAGACGGTCGTCGTGAATTAATACAGTATCCTAATGGACGAATGGCTATGACGCCAGCAAAAGATACAATGACATGGTTGCCAAAAAATTCAAGAGTAATAAGTGGTAGCATGAGACAACGTTATGAAGAGGCAGAAGGTGCAGGTATGGCGCCTAGATTTAATTTAGGTACGATTCCTAGACTTAGTACAGGTACTTGGTTTGGCAACGCTAAAGATTGGGTTGGAGATAAACTGAAAGGTGCCGGTAAAGTTGTTGGCAATAGTGCAAAATGGCTCTCTGAAAAAATCGGAGATGTTATGGACTACATGGACGAACCAGGAAAATTACTTAACAAAGTGCTTTCCATGATGGGTATTGACTTTAGTTCTCTTACAAAAGGTATGGGTATCGTTGGAGATATTACACGTGCTGCATGGAAAAAAATAAAAAAAGGAGCACTAGATTGGATTAAAGGTGGGTTTGAGGCTCAAGCAGGAGATGGATCTGTGTTTGAAGGATATGGAATTCTACAAAAATATTCTGCTCCGCCATATCCGCCGAATCCTAATTATCCTTTCAATGGCGGAGTCCATCACGGTGTCGATTATGACATGCCTGTTGGTACGCCTGTGCGTACACCGATGGCTGGTCGAGTTAGAAGTTGGTACGATAACTACGGCGGCGGTAATGCTATCACTGTTTCAAAAGGTAAAACATTTTTATGGTTCATGCATCTTAGTAAGCAACTTAAGAAGACAGGAGAACAAGTTAAAGCAGGACAACTTATTGGTAAATCAGGTAACACGGGTTCAATGACTAATTATCGACATCTTCACTTCCAAGTCAATCAGGGCGGAGAATCCAACAGTAACTCTGTAGAACCGCTTAGCTGGTTAAAGAAAAATGGTAAAGGTATCGGCGGTAAATCAGGAAAATGGAATGGCAATATTCGACAAGCATTAAAATTAGCCGGTTTGCCTACATCTCAAGCATACGTAAATGCGTGGGCGAGACAGATTCAAACAGAATCAGGTGGAAATGCTAAGGCTATCGGTGGTACTGATGGTTTAGCGGACGGTCGTGCAATGGGGCTTGTGCAAGTTAAACCTGGTACATTTAATGCTTTTAAATTACCAGGACATGGTAATATCATGAATGGTCTAGATAACTTAATTGCTGGTATGCGTTATGCAAAAGCTAGATATGGAGGTAGTATATTATCAGTAATAGGACGTGGACATGGGTATGCGACAGGTGGACTCGTCCACAATGGCTTATATCATTTAGGCGAAGAAGGGTACCCTGAATGGATAATACCTACTGACCCAAAACGAGCAGATGATGCAGCTAAATTACTTGCATTGGCTAATAAGGATATTAGTAAAAACAAACGTCCTAGCCAATTGAAAAGTGTCAATAACCTTTCTGATGATGGTCATACAGTGAGTGTCTTAGAGAAGAAAATGGATAAAGTAATTGGTTTGCTTGCTAGATTGGTTAGTGCTGGTGACACAATTGCAGATAAGGATTATGAACCAGTCATTGATAAATACGCACATAAACAACAAGTTTTTGACGCAATAGATGATTATAATAGACAAAAACAAAGACATAGAAGGTTTAATCCTGGAGGAGTTTAAAATGCTAGATACAATAAAAGTTAATAATAAAACAATTCCATGGTTAGTAGTAGAAAGAGGGTTTAAAATACCCTCTTTTAATTTTGAAATAGAAACTGAAGATGTACCGGGAAGAAAAGGTTCAGTTTTTAAAAAGAGAGAGGTGAAAGGTTATGAATTTGACTTACCTTTAATAGTAAGTAATGAACATCTCTCACACGGTGGAATGAAAAAACACGATGATATTTTAAATGAGATAGTACGTTTCTTTGATTATGATTATGAAGTTCCATTACAATTCATGACACAAGATTGGTACTGGAATGCTTTTTTTGAAGGTCCTGTAGAAATTGATAAGACACCTAGAGGAGTATTGTCATTTGTTATAAAGGTTGTTTTGGTAGACCCATACAAGTATGCAGCAACCGGCAACTACAACACTGCTATATCAGACCAAGTGTCTATTGTGAATAACGGTACAGCTGATACACCCGTCACAATAGAAGCGAGGGCATTAAAAAATGCTAACTTCTTCCAAATTGCCAAAGGCGATGAGGACTATTTTATGATTGGTGACGATGATGTAGATAAACCACTCAATGACTATTCACCACTCATTTTAGGTGATGAATTGCGCGTGTTTAAAGGCTGGAATAAACAAGATGCCAAAGACTTCACTGATAACCATACAGGCGGTGACGTTGGTGGTGCTTTCAGTCAATCTTCAAGCAAGGAGTCATTCTACCTAAACACAGAAAGCGTAACGGGTAGTGGTTGGCAGGGCGCTATGTATAAACGTAGCTTTGTCAATTATGCGAGCGCTCAAGACTTTTCAACGACTGTTAAGTTTGGCCTAAACCAACGTCGTAAAGGCGCAGTACACTTCGCACAGTACCTCTACGATACAGACGGACGAGTGATCGCTTCAATTGGTTACAGTAATCCTAACGCCAACTCAAACACAGGACGTATCATTGTTACACTGTTTAACCAAAATGGCGACCAAGTTAAGATATACGACTATAAAAACAATCCTAGTTTATACAACAAGGATGAGTTTGTGGTCTATATTAAGTTGGAACGTCGTAGCAATCAATTTAAAATAAAAACCTGGAAATATAGAGAGATTCCTTATCCGTTAAGAAAAATCGCGTTTGATCAGCATGAAAAAATTTATATGGATAGCGGTAAATTCTACACACGACCTATTGCTTCGTTATCTTTATATTCTGCTAAGAATGGTAATAATCCAGTCATGCCGCTATATATTTTCGGTACTTATACGAGAGAGCTATTGCCTAAACCTAAAGGGGCAAGAGATATGATTATCAAAAAAGGCGATGAAATTTTGATTGATATGCGTAATCATAATGTATTAGTAAATGAAGAGCCTTTTTTATCTGAAAAAACTTTTGGTTCTAACTATTTCAATGTAGAAAAAGGGCATACAGAATTAATTATCTCACCGTTAAATACATTTGATACAACGGTTCGTTGGCAAGATAGATATTTATAGAAAGGAGGTTGCAATTTGCTGCATATTTTAGACTATGAAGATAAAATTATAGACTTTATTTCCGAAGATGACGCATCAATTATTAACGCAAAACATAACCGTGATATTAATAATCGCTCAGAAACGTTTGACTTTACAATACTGTCAGAACGAGCTATAAATATGCAAAAGAATTATAGAGTCATTATTCAAGATAGCACTGGTCAGTATAGAGAATTTATTATCGAACATATTTCACAAGATATGGATGGATATACTGAAATAGAAACAACAGCTTCATATTTAGAAGATATAACCGGTGCGCCTCCTTATGCACCAGGGAGCTTTGAGAAAAAGACAACCACAGAAGCCTTATATGATGTATTGAAAGATACGGGATGGCAAGTGTCAGAAGCTACTGAATATGGGGGTATACGTACGACATCATGGACTGGTTTTCATACACGTTACGATATACTGGTGCAATTGTGTACGACTTACGATATGATAGTTGATTTTTATATCGAGTTAGGTAGTAATACAGTTGATGGTCGCTACGTTGTGCTGCGTAAGCGAAATCCTATATTTCAAGGTAAAGAAATAGTTAAAGGTAAAGACTTAACTGGTTTAAAGCGAATTGTTGATATGAGCGAAGTTAATACCGCATTATTATGTGTGGGTCCTGAAAAAGAAGATGGATCACGTATTACTTTAACCGTCAAAGATGATGAAGCCCAAGCGCAATTTGGATTGCCAGGAAGATATATTTGGGGTATCTATGCACCTGAAACTGAAGATGAGAATATGACTGAAGCACGATTACGTTCATTAGGTACAACTGAATTGAACAAACGTAAAAAAGAAAAAATTAGTTATGAAGTAACATCTCTAGATATAAAAGAATACCAACCACATGAAGTTGTTCATATCGGCGATATGGTACGTATCAAAGATAGAGATTTTACGCCTCCGTTGTATTTAGAAGCTGAAGTAATCGCTGAAGATTATGACATGGTTACTAAAGAATCAACATATTCCTTTGGCGAGTATAAAGAATATCGTGAAGATGATTTACGACAAGAGTTTTATAAGCATCTTAGTAATATTAGACAACGAATGAATGATAACTTCAGCAATGTAAATACTATTGTTAGGGAGACCAACAGTCAATTACAGTATTTCGAAAAGAAAATTATTAAGTCGCAAGATGCGCCGGAAAATCCAGTCAATGATATGTTGTGGTTAGACACTAGTAATCCTAAAGTAGCAGTGTTACGTAGATACTGGAACGGACAGTGGATAAATGCGACTGCCGAAAAAGCTGATGATATTGACGCAGTTACACGCGAGAAAGCTTTGTACGATGATTTAAATAACACATTTATAAACCTGAACATTCAACACAGCAAGTTATTAAGTGAAGTATATGAAGTTATAGACAGTGAATACCTTGTCGATACTGCATTGCAACAACAAGTTCAACAAAATTTAGATAATACAATCAACGTCTATAATGCAATTAAGACAAACCTTGAAAGTATGACACCGGAAACAGCGACAATCGGTAAACTTGTCGATACACAAGCACTGTTTTTAAAATACAGTGACTTGCTACAAACACTGTACAACTCATTAGAAAACGCTAAGATTGCAATAGATGATCGTTTCAAATTACTGCAATCTCAATACACAGATGAGAAATTCAATGATGCAATGTCTAAAGTAGCCGAAGGAATCGGTGGCACATGGAATGCTGAAACAGGTCAATTACTTGCTAATATTCCAAGTCAACAAGAATTAGAAGACGCGTTGAAAACCTATATTAACGGTCAAGACGACGCACTGAAGCAGCTTATTGACGGTCAAGTTGATAGTAAGCTCATACAAACAAAAAATGAGCTAAGCAACAGTATAAGCGAAGTTAGTGCTAAGGTGGACGGTATTCAAGTCGGTGGAAGGAACTTAGTTTTAAAAAGCGATGTGCCATATTCTAATTCAAGCTATTTAATTGCTGATTACACACTTTCTAAACCAATTGAAGTTGGAAAAACATACACAATCACAGTAAAAGGCAATGTAGAAAATTCCAATGGTGGTTTAGCGATTTTACGTGATAACGGTAGATACTTTATAACATCGAATGCAGATAAGATTTCAGATGAATTATATAAAGTGACATTTGAAGCAAACGACGACACATTTATCACAGATAATATTAGATTATATAACTATCCGAGTGATACCCGAGTGAAATCAAACATCGAGTGGGTAAAATTAGAAGAAGGTAATATGCCAACCGACTGGACACCTGCGCCAGAAGATACTCAAAAGGCAGCACAAGCTTATACGGATGAAATGCTAGAACCAATCACATCAACACAGATACAGCAATCATCAGATATTCAGCAACTTAAAGATGGTTTTACATTAAAGGCTGATAAGAAAGATATTACCACATTATATGATGATAGTATCGCCCCATTAGAAAGACAGGTTAATAACAATTCCTCTGAGCTAAAAATACAATCAGATAAAATTGATAGTAAAGTATCAAATGAACAATATACTGCAGATGTGGACGACATCATTTCTAAATTGAATAGTGCAGAATCACAACGTATACAATTATCTAATCAAATAGCTGATAAAGTGAGTATATCCGAATATACCAGTGGTATTGATTCAGTCAAATCTACAAATAGAAATTATATACAATCGTACTACTCTTCTGTACAAAATAGTACATCGGGTATAGCAAAAGGTCCTTATAACGTAGAGTTAAATGCAAGCCAAAGGATCAATTTTTATTTTTATGATAGAGATAACAGTGGTAATCCAGCCTTAGAACAAGACACTGACTATATTCTAAACGTACACGAAAGCAGCCCGGAAATTAAAGTGGGTGTTTTTTATAAAAAAGGGTCTTATACAATTGTTGGTTACACAACTGATAAAATTATACGTTTTAATACTGGTAATAGAGAAGATATTTTAATAGTTATTTTGTCGAATACTAATAATCAATTTATAGGTAAAGTTAGTTTATATAAAGGCTCGAAAGAGCTTGATTGGTCACCTGCTCCAGAAGATGTAGAATTATTAGGTATGACGGCTGAAAACAATGCCAAATCATATACAGATAAGTACAAAAATGAAAATGAAGCTAAATTAAATCTTATTAATACTGAAATTGCTCAAAATGGTAGAGACATCAATGCACGTGCAACAAAAGAGGAATTTAACGCAAGCAGAAAAACATTGTCGAAAGTAGTCAGTGATTTAACTGTCAATACAACAACCGGCCTTACATTGTCTTATGATGAAAACGGCAATATTACATCAAGTACAGTTGGCCCCGATGGCATTATGTTGAAGGGTGACCGTGTCAACATCAATGTGAACAAAGATTTTCAAGTGTTAGCTGGTAATGTAAATAATAAGGTCGGTAAAGATGAAATCATTAATCGTTTAAACTTATCACCAGAAGGTTTAGACATCAATGTAAATAACTTAGGTATACGCGGCGGGGATAGTACAAATTATTTATCAATCAAGAATCAAGAAATATTATCCCGTGGTACATTCACAAGGACATGGGGCGGCGTAACTGATACACCTAGTGCAGAAATTGGAATTAAAGATGGATATATTCTTTCCAGAAATAAAAAAACAGGATATAACCTTTATATGACTGAAAAAGGACTATCCACAATGATGTCCGGCGGCGTCGGTTCAGAACAAGCTGGTGCATTAGAATTTCATTACGATTTATTTAATGATAATTCACGTGGTGTGCGCCTTTCGTCTACTTATGGAGTTGTATTCCTGCACTCTGAAAATAGTCGTATCTATACTCGATCCAGATATACAACAAACATTGAAACTTGGGAAGCATCTGTATATATTCGACCTCAAGTTTATTCTCGTCCAGGTACTAACGAATTCAGTTTTTACCTCAAAGATAATGACAATGCTAAAGATACGGATGGTACATTGCTATTTGGTGAAATCTATGACGATAGAGGACAGGCAGGCTCAGGACTAAGATTTAAAAAAGCAGGTTTTTCTGGACAAACAGAAGGGGAATATGAACCTGTCGTATACGCTACAGATAAATTTGGAAATATTGGAACAGGTAGTTTTCACGCAAGAAACTTTTATGGAGATTTTCAATCACGTAGTGGATATTTATATCTTAAAGCAAATAACCGAGTTCGTATCACAGACTACAAAGGTTATAACAACGGTAATCCAACATATGGTGATTTACAGTGCAGGTGGATACAATCTGAAAGTATCCGTACAACAAGCACTAATTTTTATATCGGTACATCAACAGGTGAAGTAAGAGTTACTAACAACTTGCTTTATAACGGCGGTAATATTGGTTATAAGCCTATTAGAGCTGAAGCATTCTATAACTCATCTTTAGTGGATTACAAAAAAGATATAAAAAAATGGGATTATGACGCATTAAATGTTATTGCTAATGAATTGCAGCTTTACCAATATAAATACAAGAAAAATAGTATAGAGGAGCTCAACACTGATGAATACAATCATCATGGTTTAATTATCGGCGACGGTTACCAAACACCGCCTGAATTCATCCATAAAGACGGTGTAAATCTTTATGAAATGGTTTCATGGTCACTTCGAGCAATACAGCAATTAAATGACATTACAAATGAACAAAGTGAAAAAATCAAACAATTGGAGGAACAAATAAATGAATCAAAATAACCAATTACAAGCAGATCCAAACAAGGTAATTAATAACTTATTGAACAGAATCACTGAGCTGGAAAAAGATAATGCAATTTTGTTCGCATTGTATCAAGAGGAATTAGAAAACAAACAAAATACTGATGAAAATGACCGTGGTGTAAGTGAGTAACTTATACCACTATTTTTATACAAATTTTTAGGAGGAATTTATTATGGAAAGAATCAAGGAATTTTACTTAGTGGAAATTAATAAATATGGAGAAGAGAGTGCATTAATGCAAAATTATTCGAATGGCTTCGTCAGAGGGGCTTCGCCTAATACTGCTTATAAATTTCAAGAAAAAGAACAAGTGATCCAAGCTTGTAAGGTTCAAAATATGCTTGCTACTATTTTGAACAATGGGACTAAAACTTATTTTGTGGAACAAAATATTGAACGTGAAATGTATGATGAGAAAGGTGAAGTATATGTAAAAGGCGAGGTGCAAGAGGTATAGCCTTTTTCCCTAACTTTTTTAGAAAGCAGGTGAATGGATGAAAAAGCTGAATCTATCAGAGATGATAGCAAGCACCCTATTATTCGGAACAGGGTTATTCACGTTGTGGAGAGGGTTGTTCTGGACAATTGAGCAAGACTCGATTTTAGGCGATTCTGCTTTTTATAGAGAATTACACAACCTATTACCGATATGGATATGGGGTGTGTTGTTTTTACTTTCAGGCATATTATTAATGTGTGCAAGTTATTTACTACCTAAACAAAATCAAAAAAGTTATTGGCTAATCACAATCGGAAGTCTTATATCATTCGTTATGTATTTTATTATAACAAGTGCAAGTGTTTACAACGCAATTAATTGGTTATCTCCTATTCAATTCGCTACACTTTCAGGGGTTTATTTAGTGCTGATGTTTTTCGGAGGGTTTGAAATTTATGCCGAGCGAAGATAAATATGTACTACGTCATGAATGGGAAAGAGCGAATCGTAATATAGATGGGAAGATTAATGAAGTAGATAACAAGCATATAGCATTGCATAACGATTTAAAACTACTGGTCACACGATTAAACGATAGTAACGATGCATTAATTCAAAGCCAATTAACTACAAATAAGACTTTGGAAAAAATCAACGACAATCTTATAGGATTTAATAATCGTATCAAAGACGTTGAACATACTTCTGATATAACAATAAAAAGGTTAGATTCGATTGAAAACTTTGTATCTGAAAGGCAAAAAGGAAATATGCAGATATGGGTTGCAATCATTGGTGCTATATCTACTGTATTAGTCGGAGCATTAGGATTTGCAGCAACTTTTTTCTAAGTCGGCGCACTGCGCCGGCTTTTTTTACTATACGGAGGGATTTTATGAA
>NZ_KV808539.1:0-550 GCF_001812305.1 Staphylococcus sp. HMSC056G08 | reverse complement strand
TCTTTCTAGGCGCACGCATCAAATATTTTAAGGCATTACCTACGTGATAAAAGACTGGTGCTGATTTATAAGTCTTTCCTACTAACTCAATAATCATTGCTGCTGTAAATTGACCGAACTGGTAATGATTAGGTTGATGTACTGAGTTGTTTTTGCAATCTTCAAAATGTTCAGCTTTCTTAAAAGATATTGGAAGCTTGTCGAAGTAATCCACATCAGTCAGTTCGAACGGATCATCAATACCTTTCAATTTAACTAACAATGATTGTTCATCATTCCTGTTAATTTTCCTAATTACTACACCTGCATGTCCGTCATCTCCATTAGGTCCTTGCACATTCAATCCACGATACTGCCAAAGAATAATCTCATCGCCTACGTGTAATTCTTTTACTTCTCTCATCTAACGCGCCGCCTTTGGATAAATAGATGTGTCCATAAGCCATTGTGTGTATTCATCGCGTGCATATGGTGGCTGCGGTGTACCGTCGTATAACCAAGGACGCTCTTTTCTTCTGCGTGCTTCTGCTTGTTCTTTTTGACGTTCTTT
>NZ_KV808538.1:1467-3260 GCF_001812305.1 Staphylococcus sp. HMSC056G08 | reverse complement strand
TCAAATAAGTCGGCGCACTGCGTCGGCTTTTTTTTACTATTTCAAAGGAGTGAATTAAATGGAAGATAAAATTAAACAATTCATCGGTTTAATCGGTGGTTTTCTCGGGGCATTATATCTTGCACTAAACACAAGTGGAATCAGCGCGGAATGGATTAATCCTCAAAAAGTAGATGCATGGATTAATGTGATCAATACTGGATTACCCCTCGCATTAGTATCATATGGTGTATGGAAGAATACATTTATTATTAAAAAATCAGCGCGTGACCAAGAAAAGTATTTAAAAGAGAAAGGGTTGAAATAGAATGCTAACTGCTATTGATTACCTTACTAAAAAAGGTTGGAAAATTTCATCAGACCCACGCACTTATGATAATTATCCTAAAAATTATGGATATAGAAATTATCAGGAAAATGGAATTAATTACGATGAATTTTGTGGTGGTTATCATAGAGCGTTTGATTTATACAATAACGCAACTAATGATATTCCAGCAGTTACAAGCGGTACAGTAGTCACTTCTGAAACATATGGCAATTTTGGAGGCACAGTTGAAATCAGAGACGCCAATGGTAATGATTGGATCTATGGCCACTTGCAACGTAATTCATTACGATTCTCAAAAGGCGATAAAGTCAATCAAGGCGACATAGTTGGATTGCAAGGTTCATCCAACTATTATGATAATCCTATGAATGCACATCTTCATTTACAATTACGTCCTAAAGGAACAGATTTAAACGATGAGAAAGCAAAAGTATGCAGTGGATTGCCAATTGAAAAATACGATATTAGTAAGCTGAATGCAAAGCAAGATAAATCTAAGAATGGAAGTGAGAAACAATTGAAACATATTTATTCTAACCATATCGAAGGTAATAAAATTACAGCTCCAAAGCCAAGTGTTCAAGGCGTGGTTATCCATAATGATTACGGAAGTATGACACCTGCTCAATATTTACCTTGGCTATACGCACGTGAAAATAACGGTACACATGTTAATGGTTGGGCAAGTGTGTATGCAAATAGAAACGAGGTGCTTTGGTATCATCCAACAGACTACGTTGAGTGGCATTGTGGTCATCAATGGGCAAACGGTAACTTGATCGGCTTTGAAGTGTGCGAATCATATCCGGGGGCTTGTCAGATAAGTTGTTCTTAGAAAATGAAGAAGCAACTTTAAAAGTTGCAGCTGATGTTATGAAATCATATGGATTACCAGTAAACCGAAACACAGTACGACTGCACAATGAGTTCTTTGGTACATCATGCCCACATCGTTCATGGGAATTGCATGTCGGCAAAGGCGCACCGTATACAACCGTTAACCAAAATAAAATGAAGGATTACTTTATCAGTCGTATTAAATATTATTATAACGGCGGTAAATTACAAACAAGCAATGCCAAAGTTATCAAACAAAACGATGTTAAAAAAGAAGTTAAAAAGAATGAACAACAACAAGTGGTTAAGACAACAGATTGGAAAAAGAACAAACATGGTACTTGGTGGAAAAATGAACAAGCTACATTCAAAAATGGTAATGAACCTATCCAAGTATGGCATGTCGGTCCATTCCGTATTGATGGTAATGAAGCAGGTAAGCTACCAGCAGGCACAAGTATTAACTATGATGAAGTAATGTTGCAAGACGGTCATGTTTGGGTAGGTTACGACGGCTTCGAAGGTGAACGATTATATCTACCAGTAAGAACATGGAACGGTGTCGCACCGCCTAATCATGGAATAGGCGACCTTTGGGGTAGTATCAGTTAAGAAAATGCGTTAT
>NZ_KV808538.1:0-1367 GCF_001812305.1 Staphylococcus sp. HMSC056G08 | reverse complement strand
AAGGGTACAACTTACCTAAGCGTGGATATAATCCGAAGTTTATTGTTATTCATAATGACGCGGGAAGCAAAGGTGCAACTGCACAAGCGTATAGAAATGGTTTAGTCAATGCGCCATTATCTAGACTTGAGGCAGGTATTGCACATAGTTATATCTCAGGTAATACTGTTTGGCAAGCGTTAGATGAATCTCAAATAGCTTGGCATACTGCTAATGAGTATGGGAACAAGAACGGTTACGGTATTGAGGTCTGTCAGTCAATAGGAGCAGATGATAAAACATTCTTGAAAAATGAACAAGCTGTATTTCAAGAATGTGCAAGGCTATTGAAAAAGTGGGGGTTACCTGCAAACAGAAATACTATCAGACTGCACAACGAATTTACATCTACATCTTGCCCACACAGAAGCGCAGAGCTCCACACAGGCTTCAATCCAGTCACGCAAGGGTTATTGCCTAAAGATAAACAATTGAAGCTTAAAGACTACTTTATTAAGCAAATCAGAGCTTATATGAACGGTAAAGTACCTATTGCTACAGTTGCTCAAGGTACAAGTGCATCAAGTAATACAGTAAAGCCAGTTGCAGGAGCATGGAGACGCAATAATTATGGTACTTACTATATGGAAGAAAAGGCAAGATTTACGAACGGTAATCAACCGATTATGGTACGAACTGTCGGACCATTCACAAGTTGCCCACATGCTTATGACTTTCAACCGGGTGGCTGGTGTGATTATACAGAAGTAATGCTTCAAGATGACCACGTTTGGATCGGTTATGACTGGGAAGGACAACGATACTATTTACCAATCCGTACATGGAACGGTGTCGCACCACCTAATCATGGTGTGGGCGAACTTTGGGGTAGTATCAGTTAAGAAAATGCGTTATAATACAAACGCAAGGGGTTTTACCTTGTAATAATAATATAAAATCATCTCTATACTTTTATTGAGGGTTACCTACGGGTAGCCCTCTTTTTTGTTGATTATGTAAAAGAAGCATGCTATGATTTGTTTTGCAGTATGCATGTCGTGCATATTGCGCCCTTACTTCATGGATGCTTTATCTTAGGCATCTATATGTATTTTCATTACTTTCTCTCTAATCTATCCAACGAGAATACAGCCACCTTTCGAGGTGGTATACATATTAAGATTCACTTAACTAGTAGGTAGATTTTTGACAAAATGAAATCACTGTATTAACATGATAGTCGCAGTATCGAAAAAGATACTGTAATGTTTATAGTTTCTCTATCTAACTCAACTTTTAGAGGTTGTAACAGTCTTAACGATAAATAGTGCTTAGAGGTTGCTTCGGCAGCCTCTTTTTTATGATATAATACAGATACACGAGAGGCA
>NZ_KV808537.1:0-275 GCF_001812305.1 Staphylococcus sp. HMSC056G08 | reverse complement strand
TTTTTTATGATATAATACAGATACACGAGAGGCACCGTGATTAACAACCAATCCCGATTGTTGATACCATTTCAATCCAGTGTCTTTAAAAAGTAGTTGTAAGTTAATGTTTATTTAAACCTACACCACCCACACATGTCGCTGGGTGGTGAATATTATTTTTTGATTGACATACCAAGATTTATAGATTATTATTTGAATATAACGACTACGCCCCCACTCCTTTTTAGGCAGACAAGTTCTGACGTGGGGGTATTTTTTTTGAGGTGAAAAAA
>NZ_KV808536.1:0-941 GCF_001812305.1 Staphylococcus sp. HMSC056G08 | reverse complement strand
TTTTATTTTGGACTGTATTTATGTCCCAGCCCCTCCTTATTATTATTGCTTTACACACAAGACTTTTTCAACAACATTCGTAACATAAAAAGTGGTCATACCAATAAAAGTAAGGATCACTCTATTAAAGAGAAAATAAAGCAAAAAATAATAAGTAAGGCAATACCTAAAAAGGTATTGTATATCAAATAATAATACATTACTTTGATGCAGTCAATATAATGTATTAAAAGTCATGTACTAATCTAATTGATATGTAATAAAAATTGTCACTTGTGCATTTTAGGAAGGGAACACAAGTGACACAAAGCATATATAAAATAATAGAAATGGAAGTAATCAAACTTCAAGTTCACTTAAGCAAATTAAAGATGAACAAAGAGTATTTTAACATATTTCCAATGTTAAGTAAATATTAAAAAGCAAATTTATTAGATTAGCAAAAATAAAACAGCACTATGTTGATGGTACTATTCATTTACGCTTATATTTACTATCAACTAAAAAAAGAGGTTGCCTAAGCAACCTCTCCCCCTATTATCCATACTTAAATCATCAAGACTTTTTCAACATTCTAAGCAGAAGAAAATAGAGAAACAATAACACACGAACAATATCTTTTGATATTGTACCAATCATGTTAATACAAGTTTTTAATTTTGTCAAAAGACACACCTAAAATAGTTAAGTAGCTCACATTATGTATGCCACCTCGAAAGGTGGCTGTGTTCTCGTTTGGGATAGATTAGAGAGAAAGTAACGAAAACACACAATAAAATAACAGAAATGCTTTGAATCTAGCATTAAGGAAGTAAGGATACAATATGCACATTGAATACATACTGTAAAAGAATAATAGCATTCTTCTTTTACATAATCAATAAAAAAGAGAAACTATTTAAATAGTTTCTCTCAGACTGTCGACAAAGTCCTACGGACTT
>NZ_KV808535.1:0-6260 GCF_001812305.1 Staphylococcus sp. HMSC056G08 | reverse complement strand
ATTTTATTTTGGACTGTATTTATGTCCCAGCCCCATTAAAGGCCTCTAATGCTGAATTGAAAAAAGCGCAAACTCAAAGAAGAAGAACAAATGATCAAAAAGAAAAAGCATATGAAAAGCTTAAGAAATTAAGACAAGCTGAAAGAGAATTGAAAGATTCTAATCAAGCAACAACTGCTCAACTAAAAAAAGCTTCTGAAGCAACAAAAAACCAAGTACAAAGACACTCAGAACTTGTGGCTAAATATAAAAAAGAAGACGAACAAATCAAAAAGTTAAAGAGTGAAAATGAGAAACTGAGCACGTCTAACCAAAAAATAAAAGATTCATACGAAAAGACGAATACAGAACTAAATCAAACTGAAAAAGAGCTCAAACAATTAAATGATACTATTCAAAATAATGAGAAGTATTTAGCAAATGCTGAAAAAGCAGTCAATAACGAGCGAGCTGCAGTTAATAATCTTCAAAAAAGTATTGATAAAACGAAGCAGGAAATGAAAGCCTTTAACAAGGAACAACTAATTGCAAATAGTCAATATACCAAAGCAGCTCAACATTTTGACAAAATGTCTGAACGCTATCAAAGATTTGGTAACGGAATGAGCGCATTCGGTCGAAACATGTCTATGTATGTGACTACACCAATTGTAGGAGCAATGGGTTATGCGAGTAAATTAGGTGTGGAATTTGATGACAGCATGCGAAAAGTACAAGCAATTTCAGGGGCTACTGGCCAAGATTTAGAAGCTTTAAAAGCTAAAGCAAGAGAAATGGGAGCTACCACAAAATTCAGTGCTTCAGATAGTGCAGAAGCATTAAATTATATGGCAATGAGTGGGTGGAAGTCTCAAGATATGATAAAAGGGTTACCTGGTATCATGGACTTAGCAGCTGCATCTGGTGAAGAATTAGGACAAGTGTCAGATATTGTGACTGATGGTTTAACAGCATTTGGTCTTAAAGCAAAAGATAGCGGACACTTTGCAGATGTTTTAGCTGCAGCGAGTGCTAATGCGAATACCAATGTTCAAATGATGGGTGAAGGATTTAAATATGCTGCACCTGTAGCTGGCGCATTGGGATACAGTATTGAAGATACATCTATAGCTATTGGTTTGATGAGTAATGCTGGGATTAAAGGCGAAAAAGCCGGTACAGCATTGCGTACAATGTTTACAAACTTAGCTAAACCTACAAAAGCAATGAAAAATCAAATGGACGAGTTAGGTATATCTATTACTGACAGTAACGGTAAAATGTTGCCGATGCGAGATGTTTTAGATCAATTACGCGATAGGTTCAGCGGTCTATCCAAGGACCAACAAGCAAGTGCTGCTGCAACAATCTTCGGCAAGGAAGCGATGAGTGGTGCACTCGCAGTTATTAACGCTTCGGAAGAGGATTACGCCAAATTGAGTAAAGCCATTGACAATAGTGAAGGTTCAGCCAAAAAAATGGCGAATACAATGGAAAAAGGTTTAGGCGGTAGTTTACGAGAACTGCGGTCAGCTTCTGAAGAATTGGCGATATCCCTTTTTGAATCTATACAACCTGCTCTATCCGGTATGGTTAGTGGTTTGAAACATGTAGTAGATTTTTTAAATAAGATGCCAAAAGGTGCTAAAGTTGCGATGGCAGGCGTTTTAGGACTGACAGCAGTTATAGGTCCTTTAACTTTAGGTATCGGTCTATTGTTAAGAACGGTCGGAAGTGCAGCAAAAGGATATGCAATGTTGAATCGTCAAATGGCTATAAACACGACAGAAGCAACATTGAATGGTATAGCAAATAAAGGGGCTGCCGCTTCTTTAGCAACTTCAGGGAAGACCATTAAAGGTACATCAGGCTTTTTCGGCATGTTCGGGAACGTGTTAACAAATACGACAGGTAAATTTGGCGGTTTAGGTAAAACTGCCTTGAAGAGTACTAAATTGATAGGCAGAGCAACAATTCCTTTAACAATACTTACGACTATCTTTGATGTGGCATATGAAAAGGTGGATTGGTTTAGAAAAGGCTTTGATGACATGGGTAAACTTGTTAACCAAGTCGGTGAAAGCATTGATTTTTCATGGATAGATAAGGCTAAAGATAAAATGAGCAGCTACTGGGATTATCTTAAAAATGATATGGCAAAAGGTTTGCAAGAAGGTTTATTGTTCAAAGGGATTAAAAAAGCTTTCGATGGTTTGGATGGGTTAGTATCTAAAGCCTCAGATACTACTGATGTTTTCTCAGAAAAAGTTTCAAAAGGAACTAAGAAAGCGCTGAAATCTTATATCAGCATGTCAGAGAATGCAAGAGTAAAACTTGAAGAAATACGTATCAACCATGAAACAATAGGTGAAAAGCAATACAATCAGATTAAAGAATTGTATGAAAACATAAATACGGAAATCGATAAACAGCTTGCTAAAAGACATAAAAACGAAATAGAAGGGTTAGAAAAGATATTTAGTGAAACTAATGGCCTTTCTAAGGAACAAGAAGCGAAAATATTAGAACAAACCAGACAAAGCAATAGTAAGGAAGCTGCAGAAGCTCACAAAATCAATCAACAAATACATGATATTACTGCCGCAGCATATGCTGAAAAACGTGAACTTACTAAAAGCGAACATGCAAAAATCGCTAAGTTACAAGATCAACTTGATAAAACTGTAGTTAAATCACTTTCTAAAGGAGAAGTAGAGCAAAAAGCTATTTTAGAAAGAATGAAGCAGAATAAAAGTAAACTTTCGATTGAAGCAGCTTCAAATGTTATTAAAGAAAGCGCCAAAGAAAGAGATAAAACGATTTCTGATGCTAAAAAGAAATATAAAGATACAGTAGCTGAAGCGATTAGACAACGTGATGAAACCGGCAATCTTTCGAAAGACGAAGCCGACAAAGTTATCAGAAACGCTAAGAAGCAATACGAAGAATCGAAAGACAAAGCTAAGAAACAACATAATGCTGTTGTAGGAGAAGCTAAGAAACAAAATAAAGGTGTAAGTTCTAATATTGATGAACAAACTGGTAATGTCAAAACAGGTTGGCAAAAAATGTTGGACACTGTCAAAAAGAAGAATGATGAAATTGTAAAAGATACTAATAAATGGAATAAAGTAGCTAATAAGATTACAGGTTCATCTAAAAAAGCACATGACGGTATGAATAAATGGTTTGGACAAGTTTATAATAGAGCGAAAAACTGGTTTGGAAAAACCAAGAAGGCTGCTGATAAAGATTGGAATTCGATTAGCAGTAAACTAGGTTCTGCTTCACGCAAAGGATACAACGCTGTTACTAAATGGTTTGGCCAATTACCAGGAAAAACTTCAAATTGGTTTAAATCTACTAAGAAATCAACTGATGATAATTGGAACAAAATAAGTAATAAAATAAGCAGCTCAACTAGAAAAGCTTACAACAGTGCGAAAAAATGGTTCGGAAGTACCTACAACAATGCTAAGAGTAATTTTAAAAACACTTTAAATACAACTAAAGATAGATTCGGTTCAATCGCTAGAAATGTAGAGAGTAAAACACACAGTGTTTATAACTCTGCTAAAAAATGGTTTGGTAGTACTTACAACAATGCGAAAAGTAATTTCAAGAACATGTGGAATAACGCTAAATCCAGATATCACGAAATTGCTAGTAAAGCCGAAGAAAAATCGAAAAGTGTTTATAATTCAGGAAAGAAATGGTTCGGCAATACGTATACAAATGCAAAAAGTAATTTCCAAAACATGAAAAATAAAGCTAAAGATAGATTCCATGAAATCGCAGGTCAAGCTGAAGAAAAAGCTAAAAAGACATACAATAGTTGGAAAAGCTGGCTTGATAAAACTTTAGGTTGGATTAAAAACATTAAGAAAGACTTTGGCAAGGCTGCGTCAGAACTAGGTAAATCGGTTGCTAATAAAGCGGTAGATGGCTTAAATGGTATGATTGGCGGTATCAACAAAATCTCAAAAGCTATTACTGACAAGACTTTAATAAAACCAATTCCAAAGCTTTCAACAGGTACTTATGATGGTTCATCATTAGCTACTGATAAAAACGGCGGTGTATTATCACCTACCATGGCACTTGTAAATGATAAAGGACCGGGTAATGGTAGCGGTTCAAATGGGCACCAAGAATTAATTCAACGTGCTGATGGTTCATTACATGCGCCTCAAGGTAAAGATGTAGTTGTTCAGTTAAATAAAGGTGATGGTGTTATTAATGGTGCTACTACCCAATATATGAAGCGTATGGGTATGATACCTAAGTTTTCACAAGGTACTATTCCAAGGTTTTCAAGAGGTTCTAAAAATAAACTAGATGAACTTTTAGAATACGGAAAAGAAAAATTGGGTGAAGTTGCAAAAGGTTTAGGCTCAACAACGAATACAGTCAGAAAAACGACCAAAAAATCTGCAAACAAAGTTAAAGTAGAAGCACATCAAATCACAGGAGCGATAACTGAAAAAATAAAAGATGGTGCCGGATGGCTTGGTGAAAAAATCGGTGATGTTTGGGATTATATGGATAATCCAGGTAAGTTGGTTGCTAAAGTAATGGACAGTTTAGGCATCACATTTGGTAAAGGGGCTAATGCCACTGTAGAAATGGCCAAAGGTGCTTATTCCATACTTAAAAAGAAACTCGTAGATAAAGTTAAATCATGGTTCGAAGAATTTGGGGGTGCTGATGGTTCGGTATTTAGTGGATGGAGAGTTATGCAACCATTCTCAGCTCCTCCAAAACCGCCTAATCCTAACTATCCATTTAATGGCGGCGTCCATTATGGAGTCGACTATGATATACCTGAAAATACACCAGTGCGTACACCAATGGGTGGTCGTATACGTAATTGGTTTGATAATGGCGGAGGCGGTAATACAGTAACTGTCTCTAAAAATGGAACTTATTTATGGTTTATGCATTTAAATAAGCAATTGAGGAAAAACGGCGAGACAGTTAAAGCAGGTGACTTGATTGCTAAGTCTGGTAATACCGGTTCAATGACTAACTACCGTCATTTGCATTTCCAAGTTATGAAAGGCTCGGAATCAAATAGCGCAGCAATCGATCCAGAACCTTGGTTAGCAAAGAATGGAGCAGGTGCAGGTGCGCCAGGAGGAAGTGGATACAATAATGCACGAAAAGCTATCTTAAAAGCTCAATCTATTCTGGGCGGGCGATATCGTGCCGGATGGATTACTAATGAGATGTTACGTGTAGCACAGCGTGAATCCAATTATACGTCCAACGCTATAAATAACTGGGATAGCAACGCACGTGCAGGTACACCTTCAAAGGGTATGTTCCAAATGATTGACCCGTCGTTTAGAGCTTATGCAAAAGCCGGATTCAGCAATCCATTGAATCCTACGCATCAAGCCATATCAGCAATGCGTTATATTGTCGGTAAATGGGTTCCTATTATGGGTTCATGGCGTGCTGCATTTAAGCGTGCTGGAGATTATGCTTATGAAAATGGTGGGTTATCTACAACGCATAAACTAGCACAAATCAGTGAAGGTAATAAGGCAGAAATGGTAGTACCGCTTACTAAACGTACAAGAGCAATTCAATTGATTGAACAAGCGATGCGCTATATAGGTATGGAAACAGGAAGTACTAACGTTACTGTTAATAATGATAATTCAACAATCGAAAAGATATTAAGTCAACTTGTGAGAGTAAGTGATTATAACAATAAGCTTACTCAAACGATTATTAAGTTGTTAAGCAACTCAAAACAAGGTTCACCTAAAGATGCAGCGAATATCATTTCTCAAATTTTAGGAGAAGATATGAGGATGGCTAGCTTTAATCAAGGAGGTTAATGATGATAGACGGCAGATGGTTAAAAATTATTGATGAAAATGGAACAAAGGATATTAATGAGTATATAAATAACTTTATTTTTCTTGATGCTAAAGCCTCTTACCCTGTATCAGTCGAAGACAGTATAACTATGAAAGGAGTAGATGGTGAGCTACCAGGTGTAGCTTCATTTGCTCCTTTTAATTTAGTGGTTAAGTTTGGTTTTGATGGTATCGATGAAATAGATATTAATTTAATGGAACAAAAACTTAGAAGTATATTTTACAAAAGAACACCTTATTATATCGTAACGTCTGACAATCCAGGTATAAAGTATAAAGTTAATAATCCAGACATGAACCCAGACTATGCAGATTTTTCGACAACTCGGTTTGAAATGACTTTTAGTGTCAAAGATGGTTATTCAGAATCATTAAAAGACACAAGTCAAT
>NZ_KV808534.1:136311-148908 GCF_001812305.1 Staphylococcus sp. HMSC056G08 | reverse complement strand
TTGCTCACCAGTCCTATTTGACAGAGAGCCTAAATAAAAAGAGAGAAGCGACATGATTACTTTGGTCAAAAGTAAGGATGCCGCTTCTCTCTTCTTTTACAAGGACTTACTTACAGTCCAAGTTTGATGATTCTTTAACACTAAATTTTGTTTACTTAAATCTCTGATCACATGACTGGCTTTTTCTCTCGATACACCTGCTAACTCACTTAACAGTGTCACAGTCATAATCTTATCTAGTTCGTAATAAGCACCTTGATCGTTTCCTACCGTTTCGCACATTACGCGCAATGTGTTTATCACCTTTTGTTCGGCATTACGACCAAGTAAAGCCATATTACGTTCAATGTTTTGGTTGGCTTCTGTACGTAATAAATCAAAGATTTTAATAAACGTATCTTCGTGATTTTTACATAAATATTCAATGACATTTTTAGGCACTCTGACAATCAAGCTGCTTGTGAGCGCTGTACATGATTCATGGTAATGATCAGAATGGAATAAATGATTTAAAGGAAACATATTAATCGGTCGGTTCAACATTAAATAGTCGTCACCGTTTTCGTTCAACATTTCTCTTGATACATAACCTTCTAATAATACATAGATACTATCCGCTTCTGATCCTTGATAATAAATCACTTGCCCTTTTTCATAGTTCCTGACATAAATCTCAGAAAGATGAGGAATGAGCAGCCCTGATGGTACCTCTAATATTTTCGATAATGCTTTAATCGACGCTTGATAATCTTCAGTACTATTGCTCATACACGTTCACCTCATCTCTTTCTCTCTTTTTCATGAATGTGTGTTGAAAATATAGTTTTAATTAATTGAGACAACTGAAATATCTGCCCTTTTTTCAACATGTGCAACGTGTTTATTGTATCATATTGCGTTCGCACACACATTCTTATGTATACAGATAGAAAGGCAGCTTACAGGATGTAGCGAGGTCCTGCAAGCTGCCATTTCTTTATCTGTTGTCAGGATTTCATGCGTCAGTAATTAGAAGACACTTACTGCGCCACTGAACAATCTTATTAAACCAAGAATGGCAAAGATGACAATGAATCCCATTAAAATGTAGTCTCTTGTGATGAATTTGATACCTTTGTTGCGTTGTACAATCCAGTAAACGAACAGACCAGGTACATATAGCAACATTGTCAGTAGCAAGTAGTCCACGCCTGCTGCGTAAATGAGCCATACCGCATAGATAGAAGCGATAATACCGATTGCCATTTGTAGGTTGCTTTTACGATCATACTGCAATGTATATTTGAACTGATAGAATGCACTGAATGCATATGGAATCAATATCGCACTGGATGCGAGTGAGAATGCGAATTGATACGCACTATCTGTAAATAACATACTGATTAAGAACAGTTGTACTAAGATGTTTGTGATTAGGAGTGAGTTGACTGGTGCACCATTTTTGTTTTGTTTCGCAAACCATTTCGGGAACATTTTATCTTTTGCGACGATGAATGGTAACTCACCAGCAAGCAATGTCCAACCTAACCAAGCTCCAAGTACTGAGATGATTAAACCAATGTTTGTCACAACTGAACCCCATGGGCCGACGATGTGAGCAAGTAAAGCTGCCATTGATGGACTGCTTAATTCAGAGATTTGATTTTGTTCGATAACACCTTGTGCAAGTACAGTTAATAAGAAGTAAATCACTAATACAATCAATAGACCGAGTACTGTAGCTGTACCCACATCTTTCTTCGTTTTCGCACGGCCTGAGAATACAACCGCACCTTCAATACCAGTGAATACCCATACTGTAATCAACATTGTACCTCTCACTTGTTCCATAATGTTTGAGAAGTTGATTGGTAATGCGATGTTGCCTTTCATTCCTGCAAAACCGGCCATAAACGTGTCAAAGTTAAATGCGACAATCATACATACAATTGCTAGGAAGATAGGAATTAACTTGGCAACTGTGACAATACTGTTGATTAGGGTTGCTGTTTCTACGCCTCGCAGAATCAGGAAGTGTACACCCCAAAGTAAAATGGAGGCTACGATAATACTTGGAAGTGTGTTGCCGCCTTTAAATATCGGGAAGAAGTTGCCGACTGCTGACATCAGCAACGTGGCATATGCAACGTTTCCTAAGAATGCTGCGAACCAGTATCCCCATGCACTGGAGAAACCGACGAAGTCACCGAAACCGGCACGTGCATAACTGTAAATACCGCCGTCTAAATCAGGACGTTTATTTGTTAAGTTCTGGAATACAAATGCGAGTGATATCATACCTACAGCTGTAATGATCCATCCGATGATAATTGCTAATCCGCCGGCATTGCTGCCCATGTCAGAGATAATATTAAAGGCGCCGCCGCCGATCATTGAACCAACGACCAGACCGATTAAAGCCGTTTTACTGAGTTTACTTTGTTCTCCGCTCATCTTCAAAACTCCTTTAATGCTTGAGACTCTCTCAAAGCATGTGTTGTCAATTTATTTATTTTTTGACGCTATACTGCTTTAATTGTTTTAAAGGGCCTGCGCCTCTTGCTATTTCCAAAATCATAGGCCATGTACAAACATGTCGCCGTGAATAGGTATCAAATTAAGTCAAAGCAGTATTCAATCTAAAGCCAGGCTTTAAGTGATGACGCTAAACTGCCTCTATTGATGCAATCCTTATCACTTAAAGCACTGTATACTTTAGAATTAGATATCTTCACGGTATAACGGTTGGCTCATGCAACGTGGGCCCCCGCGTCCGCGAACTAATTCACTACCTGTTACTTCGATAACTTTAATGCCTTTGTCGCGTAATAATTGGTTAGATACATAGTTACGGTCGTAAGTAACAACGACACCTGGACGGATTGTTAATGTGTTAGATCCGTCGTTCCATTGTTCACGAGGTCCTACGATGCGGTCACCGTCACCTGTCGGAATGAAGTCGATGTGGTCTAAATTCAACGCATCTTTTAATGTTTCTTTTAAGTTGTGTGTACGTGTGATTGTGATATCTTTGCCATCTTCAGTTGGTTCAAGTGTGAAGATATTCATGTCATCACCTTTTTTCTCGATAGCTGAGTGGATTGTGAATTTATCATAGTCAATCATTGTGAACACTGTATCTAAGTGCATGAATGCACGGGTATTCGCGATTTCAATCGCAACAACTTTTCTGATTTTTGAATCTGGGTTTGCAAAGATTTGACGTGCTAATTTTTCAATCGCTTGTGCTGATGTTCTTTCAGAGATACCGATTGCGATTACTTCTTCAGAAAGAACTAATTCGTCTCCACCTTCAATGTTGTGAGGTGAGTTTCTGTCTAACCATACTGGAATATCAGCATCTTTGAATCTTGGGTGATGTTTTAAGATATAAGTGATGAAGATAGACTCTCTGCGACGTGCTGGCCAGAACATACGGTTAACTGTCATACCATTACCTACTGACGCTTGTGGGTCACGTGTGAAGTAAAGGTTTGGCATTGGGTTCATGTAGAATGGATAAGAATCGTCCACATACTCTACTAAGTGTGCATGGTCTTGTCTTACCTCTTCTTTACGAACACCTGCCATTACTTTTTCGATTAAGTCTTCGTTATTTAATGTTTCGAATAACTCTTTTACTTCTTCTTCATGGCCTAATAATGTATCTTCAGATTCCGCTAATACATCTTCAATAAATTGTTCACGTACTTTTGGATCTTCAATGGCTTCTGCAGCTAATTTTTCTAAATAAAGCACTTCTACGCCTTCGTCACGTAGCACTTGTGCAAATTTGTCATGCTCTTCTTGTGCTACTTTTAAATACGGGATATCATCAAATAATAATTCTCCTAAATACTCAGGTACTAAATTTTCTAATTCTTTACCAGGTCGTTTAAGTAATACCGTTTTTAATTTACCGATCTCACTGTTTACTTTAATTGGATGTTCATTCATTTGTGAAACCTCCTTGTTTTATTTATCTATATTGTA
This sequence comes from Staphylococcus sp. HMSC056G08, assembly GCF_001812305.1. Taxonomy (NCBI): domain Bacteria; kingdom Bacillati; phylum Bacillota; class Bacilli; order Caryophanales; family Staphylococcaceae; genus Staphylococcus; species Staphylococcus sp. HMSC056G08. Next base: position 144,936 of record NZ_KV808534.1, on the reverse strand, counting down.
AGCCCTTTCAAATGATACTCATGTGAATTAAATCACATTACAACTGTTGTACTTTTCACACTTATCTTTTTATTCATTACATGTTTCTGTATATTTAATACATTTATATGGGGTTTACATGTATAAACTATGAATAATAAGCGAATTTAATGTGCTTGAAATCCCAAAGAAAAAAATTTATTCATTTTTTAGAGAATATATACATTATGTTTCATAAACCGTGTCAGTGTGGTCCTTTTAACAATGCATCTCAGTCTTAGTATTTTGAGACATAAAAAAAGAACCAGCATAAAGGTCCAATATAAATCCCTCCTTATGTGGCTCTACCCGTATTTGATTAAATAACCGCTTCTTTACAAAACTTTAAAATTGTACCAAACTGCATAAAAAAAGAAAACCACGGTGTGGTTTTCAATACTTACTAATATGTTCTCTCTTCATACCTATTTCTTATAAACCATCCATTATCTATCTTACTTTAATCTCTATACACGGTTGATGCGCTGTATTATATACACTCATATGCGTATAACTGTCTTTTGAATCCACTTGAATGTATAACCATTCATCTTTTATGATCATCTGTTTATATTTAATGTCTAACTTGCGGTAATCTTTTAATTCATAATCACGCGATGCTACTACCTCTAATGCTTTCATTACCACAAAATCTCCAGGCATCACATCCTCTTGCCAATGAATAGGATTATAATCAGAGACTGTTTTTAAATACGTTTCAACATCACCCCACTTTATTTCTAACGGTAAAGCTTGGGCTGGCAAAGAAAATGTTTCTTTAACGTTAAGTGTTTCAGATGATGAGGATTGTTGATGAAATGTCTCTTTCATAGTAACAAAAGTTGTTTCAATCTCTATCCATATATCAGCGCTATCCGTTGCGGTAACTGTAAGTAAATAACGTGATTGCTCAAAGTGTTTAAGGGCCCGTTGATCTATTAATTTAAGTTCAGCTGTATAAGTCTTTCCTTCTATTAAAGAATGATAACGATGGATACGTTTCTGTCTTAAGATAAAAGAATGTTCAGCTGATACTTGAAAGGGTTCAAAACGATGCCAAATATCTGTTAAATAAAACGCATCTAAAGGAATAGAAGCGTATTGCGACGATAATTTCCAAGTAAATGTCTGTTTCATTTAGTGCTCTACCTTCTCAAATAAAGTCGAAATACCTAATCCGCCACCAATGCCCATTGTAGCTAATGCATGATTTCCAGGGAAATACGTAAGAATAGAAATCAGTCGTGCGACTAAATTTGCGCCGCTTGCGCCATATGGATGTCCTTCAGCGAGTGCACCACCAAATGGATTCACTTGTTTTTCTTCTATACCAAGCAAGTCCATAGAAGCGAGTACTTGAGAGCTGAAAGCTTCATTAAATGCGACCCAATCCATATCTGAAATAGATAATCGATGTCTCATTAATAGTTGTTCAGTCGCAGGGACAGGTCCAATACCTAATAATTTGGGATTGACTCCTGAGACCTGTGCATCTATAAATTTCAATTGACCTTTTAACCCGAGTGCTTCTGCTTTTTCACGTGACATAACTAACGCTAACGCAGCACCGTCACTTTTAGGACAAGCATTGCCGACAGTGACTGAGCCTGCATCGAACAGCGGTTTCAATCGTGCTAAACGTTGTGCAGACATCTTTTGTTTGGGTGCTTCATCTTGTGTTACTTGTTCACCACGAATCGTTAAAGGTACGATTTCACGTTGGATTTGTGATAAATGTTCAAAGTATTTTTTATGACTACGTGCCGCAAAAGCATCTTGACGTTCACGAGCAACTTGATAAACTTGCGCTACATTTTCAGCTGCTTCTAACATGCTTGGATCTCCCATAGATTCTGGGGTAAAAGGCGCACGTTCATATATTTCCGGCGGGTGTTTCTCATACAGCGATTGCGGTTTTTGAATTTTCCATGGTGCTCGACTTGTTGATTCCACTCCTCCTGCAAGATAAATATCTCCTGCACCGGCTTGAATCATACGACATGCCAGGTTGATTGCTTCTAAACCTGACCCGCATTGGCGATCTATCGTCATACCTGGAATATCAGAAGAGAGTCCGGCATGAAGTAATGATTTACGCGCGAGATTACCGCCGTTACCTACTGTATTACCAATGATGACATCTTGTATATTTGAAGCGATAGACGGATGCAGCTGTATCAATTCATCGATAAGCGGCTTGAGTAAAGCTTCAGGTTCTAAATGTTTAAAGATACCGCCATACTTGCCTATTGGTGTTCGTTTCGCTTCAATAATGACTGCTTCTCTCATTTTTCTTTCCTCCCATAGCGTTCATCCATCTCTTTACGTGCGATTTTTCCGCTATTCGTCCATAACATTTCTGGTACTTCAATAAAGCGCATCGGTACTTTATAACGTTCTAAATATTGACGTAAATCACGTTTTATCTCTCGAATCGTTATAGGTTGTTTTGTTTGGTAATACGCAATCAACACTTCTCCTAACTCATAGTGCCTTTCACCTGTCACCATAACGTGTTGGATCGGTGTCGTTTCTAAAATTACACGTTCCACTTCTTCAGGATAGACATTCATTCCGCCCACAATTACTTTATTATTGACGCGTCCTTCTAATATCAGTTCTTGATCTTCTGTCATTTTTGCGTAATCACCTGTCGCAATAGTGTCTTGATTAGAGATGCTTTCTCCATCTACATAGCCTGAAAAGACCATATCACTTTGTACATGAAGCTGTCCGATTTGAGTAGGGTCAGACAATTTCTGTCCAGTGTCATCAGTTAAAATAACTTTAACGCCTTTGAAAAGTTTCCCGACATTCTTTGGCGCATAGTCTGTCACGTGATGATATGAAATAAAACTCGCTTCACTTGTACCGAAGAATTCAATAACTTGTGATTTCGGCATCCTTTCTTTAAAGCGTTTAATCGTATGCGGTTCTAATTTCGCACCTGACGTTAGAAATGTCACAGAGATATCTCTTAACTTTTTGGTGTTTAATTGTAAAATTTGTTCTAAAACCGAAGGTACAATAAAGACGACAGCCTTTGGATGCTCGATAAGCTGATGAAATAATTGCGCAGGATGATAATCCATCTGCATATAACACGGACAATGAGCATGGTACGCATACATCATGGCATAAAGGGTCAGTGAATGCGCAATTGGACCTGGCGCAATTACGCATGAAGGTGGTGCGTTTAAGATATCGTCATTCGCATCATAACTGACTAACCAAGAGTACCTATTACGATAATATGCTTTTGGCATGCCTGTCGTACCAGAAGTAAAACCGATGTGCAATAAATCATCAGTCGGTGATGTCACCTTTTGTGAGGAAGGTGTTTCTGCTTCATTTAATTGTTCAAGACGTAGTGAATTAACACCTTCAATCTTCTTATCAGCAATCACATGTGTAATCTGATAATGATTTAAAATTTGATGTAGTTGTTCAGACGTCCACTTCGCATCTAACACTACCGGTAAATAACCGTTAGATTGTACAGCGAGATAAACACGCAAGAATTGTGCCGGATCTTGAATTAATATACCAATACTTTTTGTTTGGTTTGCCCATTGTGCAATGTAGCCACGATCTATGTTCAACACATCATTTAATTGTTCTTTTGTTAATCGGCTTGCTTCGGTTTGAATGACGATATCAGACATACAGACCACCTTTCCTTTAATAAAATTTATTTCAAAGCAGTTTAATTTTATCATAGTGCTATTGAGAAAGAATGAGTTAGCTTTATAATCTATCCACCACACAATCCAATTCATTATTCTTTTGTATGCAAAATTATTGTATACTAATTATGAACGAGGATTTTACAGTGTTTAGATTTGGACGGACGACCTTCGTAACCTCACATAAACTCGAATCTTTCCTCACTATCTATGAATTTTCATCTTGAGAACAAGGGGGCATGTTTATGGAACAAGCTCACAGAATTTTAAGTATTTATACGCGTTTGCTTCAACAAAAGGTTGTAAATAAGTATGAGCTGTCTAACGAATGGGGTGTCTCTTCAAGGACAATACAAAGAGATATCGATAATATTCGGAATTTTCTTTACGATACAGACGAATGGCATGGTTATCGTAAAGAGATTACCTACAATCATAAGTTAGAATCTTATGAAATGGACAGTTCCAGTTCAAACCATGAAGTCTCACTTTACTTTTTGCTGACGTTGTTAGAAACCGTTTCACCTGATATTGATCAACATCTTTATAATTATTTAGAATTACTGATTGCGACTTTCCATACGCAACATGAAAGCGAATTACGTTCACATTTGTCTAAGTTGAAAGTAGGCAAACGTTTCGATGAACTCAATCATATTGTGACTGCTTCACGTGCAATCAATAAATCTCAAAAGCTATATACTGATAACCACCAAGAGATTACCCCTATCGGCATTCAATATTATAACTTTACATTCAACCTAATTTATAAGATGCATGATCAAATCCTTTCTACTGACTTAAAACAAAAAGTTGTCACTTTCAGTCCAAACCACTTCCATGCACAATCCGTCTATAACTCTATAGAATGGGTCACATTTGAACTCGTGCCAGAACTCTATGAATTGATTCGACATCGTTACCAACACAAAATCATTAAATTAGTTAATAAAAAGTATTATGTCATTCGTATTAAAATGTGTGTTGAAGATGCGATTAACTTCTGTTTCACTGCACGAAATCAAGCACGGCTTGTCGGACCTGAAAGTACATATCAAATTGTGATGAAAGAATTGTTGAAACTTCAAGAAACATACTTATTTACTCGACTAAGCGCAAATGAATATTAACATGAAAGCTGTATGTTCAATTTGGACATGCAGCTTTTTTGTCGAAACTTATAATGAGTTTCTTCCTATATTAATAGCCACTTTCTGTTTATTCTATCACGCTTTCACTTTTTCTTAATCATTTTAACTTTCCGTTTAAACATATAGTCATCAGATGACATAATGCGTCATACCATGTGGATAAGTCGTGTGCTTTATTTATGAAAAGCGCATTCATTTTTCTGATAAATGAAAATTTATGTCTACACCTATTATGTAAAATAAATGTATAAGCAATATATATTTTTTTCATCTTAGTAAGTCTATCAAAGTATATGCATATTTATTATTAGGAGGATTAGAAAATGAAAAAGAAACAACTATTTTCTTTACGTAAGCTATCTGTGGGGATTGCTTCAGTATCACTTGGGACATTAGTATTTTTAGGCGGAGGACAAACAGTAAGCGCTGAAACACAAGATTTAAATCAAAAAACTCAAGAAGCTTACAACACGATTAATAACTTACCGAGTTTAACAGATGCTGAGAAAGATGCGTACAATCAACAAATTTTAGAACAAAGCGGACAAAACAACTCAAACTTTGATGCGATTTTAGCTGAAGCTCAAAAAGATAATACACAAGCAGCTGAGGATATTAACTATGCTTCTCAAGATGCTTACAATATTATCAACAACTTACCTAGCTTAACTGATGCACAAAAAGATGCGTATAACCAACAAATTCTTGAATCAGCTGGTGCTAACAACACTGACTTCGACAAAATTTTAGACGAAGCACAAGCTACCAATGATCAAGCAGCACAAGATATCAATCAAGCTTCTTTAGATGCTTACAACACGATCAACAACTTACCTAGCTTAACTGATGCGCAAAAAGATGCATATAACCAACAAATTCTTGAATCAGCTGGTGCTAACAACACAAACTTCGACACTATCTTAGCAGAAGCTCAAAAAGTAAATGATCAAACAGCTCAAGATATCAACCAAGCTTCTCAAGAGGCTTATAACACAATCAATAACTTACCTAACTTAACAGATGCTCAAAAAGATGCATACAATCAACGCATCTTAGAAGTTGCAGGTACAAATAGCACTGACTTCGATGCGATTTTATCAGAAGCTAAAGCTGCTGATGCTCAAGCTGCTAAAGAAACACCTGAAGCACTAGAAGCATTAAACAAAGCAACTCAAGATGCATATAACACAATTAACAACTTACCTAATTTAACAGATGCACAAAAAGATGACTTCAACCACCAAATCTTAGTTGAAAGTGGTCAAAACAGCACAGAAAAATTTGAAGCTATTTTAGCTGAAGCAAAAGCTTTAGATGCTAAACAAGCACCAGTTGAAGAAGACAAAGCTGACGATAAAGAAAAACAAGAAGATTCAAAATCAGAAGATAAAGCTACTGAAGAAGAAGCAAAACCTGAAGACAACAAGTCTGAAGAGAAAGCTGATCAAAAAGAACAACCTAAAGAAGATGCTAAAACTGAAGGTAAAGTAAAAGAAGAAAAAACACCTGAAAACAAAACAGATGAAAAAGCTGTAGAGAAAGATATTAAAAAAGCTGCGGATGAAAAAACTTCAGTAAAAGAGAGAACTAAAGCAGCTCATGATGCAGTGAACGAATTAGAAAATTTAACTCAAAAACAAAAAGACGCTTATATCGCACAAATCGATAAATCAGCTAAAGAAGATAAAGGTGCACAATTCGAAGCAATCTTAACAGAAGCTAAAGCAGAAGACGCTAAAGTTGCGAAAGAAAATGCGAAACCTAAAGCTGATGCAAAAGAATTACCAGCAACTGGTGAATCAGACGAAGTACTATTTGGTTTATTATCTGGCTCTTTATTTGCAAGCGCAGGTACTTTATTCTTATTAAACGCACGTCGTAAAGAAAGTAAGTAATATTTTTCTTCTATCTAACATTATAAAAACTCCCCTATCTCAAACAACCCGGTAGAAATATCTATCGGGTTGTTTTTTCTGATTCTAAGGAGAAACTTAAAAAGTAAGTTAAGATAGTTCTTCTAAATCTTTAATTTATACACATTAAACCATTAAATAATTTTCGAAACTCTATAAAAGACATATTGTGTCATACTAAATGTAAAAGGCACGTCTAAATTTACAGAAAATTTTCACACTTATTTTTTAAGTGAAGCATCATGTCTATATACGTAGTGTAAAATATATGCATATCTATAAATAACCTATCATATTGTCATCACTACTATGCATAGTCACATTAGGAGGAGAAATACATCATGAAGAAAAAACAACTATTTTCTTTACGTAAATTAACAGTCGGTATCGCATCTGTGTCATTAGGAACAGTAGTATTTTTAAGCGGAGCGCAAGCGGTTGATGCTCAAGCCAATGCGCAAGATGCTACAACTATTACACAAAACGCTTATAACGTGGTAAATAACTTACCAAATATTTCTGATAAAACAAAAGATGCTTATATCGCAAAAATCACTGCTGCAGCTGGTAATAACAAACTTACTGATGTTGAAGGCATTGTAAACAGCGCTAAAGCTGAAGATGCTCAAGTTGCAACTGCTAAAAAAGTTGCTGCTGAACAAGACGCTAAAGCTGTTAACCAACAAGTAGAACTTGCTAAAAAAGTTGCTATTGAAACAGCTAAAAAAGATCATGCTCAAAAAATCGCTAACGCTAAAGCTGAAATTTATAAATTAGAAAACCTTTCTAATTTTACAAAAGCTAGATACAGCGCAAAAATTACTAAAGCAGCTACTGATGAAATTGCAGGATTAGTTCAAAACGCTAAAGCTGAAGATGCTAAAATTGCAACTGCTAAAAATGCAGGTAAAGAACAAGCTAAAGCTGACGCTGCTGCTAAAGATAAAGCTGTTAAAGCTTTAAACCAAAAAACTGCTGATGCTTATCAAGTAATCAACTCTTTGAAAAACATCACTGACAAACAACAATTAAGCTTCTTACATCAAGTTGAAGTAGACAGCGGTACTAACAACGGCGAACGTATCGATGCTATCGTTGCTGATGCTAAACAATTAGACGCTCAATTCGCTTATGATAAAGAACAAAAAGCTAAAGCTGAACAAAAAGCTGCAAGAGAATTAAATACTTTAACTCAAGTTGCTTATAACACAGTTAACGGCTTACACAACTTAACTGATCAACAAAAAGATGCATTCAACAAACAAATCTTACAAGACAGTGGTAACAACAACGGTCATAACATTAACAATATCGTTGCTAATGCAAAAGCTTTAGATGAACAAAATGGTAACGCTAAACATGCTCGTGAAGCAGGTGCTAGCACTGTTGAACAAAAAGACAAAGCAGTTAGAGAATTAAACACTTTAACTTCTGTTGCTTATAACACAGTTAACAATTTACCAAACTTAACAGATGCTCAAAAAGATGATTTTAACCATCAAATCTTAGTAGATAGCGGAAACAACAACGGTCAAAAAATTAATGACATCGTTGCTGCTGCTAAACAAAAAGATGCTGAAAGTGCTCAAGCTAAACACGTTCGTGAAGCAGCTGCCAACACTAACCTTCCAGCAGACGTAGCTAAAAAAGTTAAAGCAGCTCACAATACTGTTGAAGCTTTGAAAAACTTAAAACCAGAACAAAAAGCTGCTGCACATCGCAAACTTAACGAAGTAGCACGTACAGATGCTAAAGCTATTGATACTGTTGTAGCTCAAGCTAAAGAATTAAATGCTAACCAAGCACCAGGTAATAACGAAAGAGCTAAACAAAAAATTGAAACAGCTCAAAAAGCTC